>CAJPTO010000077.1 GCA_905373605.1 uncultured Prevotella sp. | reverse complement strand
TCCTTCTGTCAAAAGAGCGTTAAAGGTGAAAGATTGAATGGGTGAAAAGGTGAAAAAATGGCTAACGCCAAACAGGCAAACAACTTAAGATCAACGATATGTCCTTATGTCCTTCTGTCAAAAAACATGTGTTTATGTCAAATCGCCTAAGGAAGTGGGGGAACAACGCCCCACAAGTCCGAATAAAGCGCGTACTTTCTTTGTCTGTGAATGGTCCACTTTCCTAAACGATTGTTGCATGTTCGCAATAATGAGTTGTGAGCCTTTGCGAAAATACTTTGTCATTGGTGTGAATAGCCCACTTTCATGTGTGAATGGTGTGTGTTCGCTTAGCAAATGGAGAGCTAAAATTATCGTTGTTTTGCAGCGTGAACCATCATGTTAGCAGCCAGTTGGTAGCCTGTTCCCACACATTATCCGCGGCTAACAGATGCGAAATTCATTTTTTGATAGTAACTTTGTTGTGCATTTCCGAACGTTTCGGGGCAAAAAACTACGCTTTTTCGTGTAACTTAAGAGCATGTTTCATGCGCACGAAGCGCAGTGTGACATTCCATAACAAAACAAAATTATTGAGCTTTGCGAAAATTAAAAACCATAGAAATGCACCGCTTGACGGTGGATGAGTTCCGTGCAGCCACAAAATTACCCTTGGTGGTGGTGCTGGATAATGTGCGTTCCTTGCACAATGTAGGGTCGGTGTTGCGTTCGTGCGATGCTTTTCGCGTTGAGGCCGTGTACCTTTGCGGCATCACGGCCACTCCTCCAAGTGCAGAAATACATAAGACTGCCTTGGGGGCAGAAGACTCCGTGGCGTGGAAATACTTCGCCGATGCGGCCGATGCCGTTGACCTCTTGCACAAGAATGGCACACGTGTCTATGCCGTGGAACAGGTTGCTGGCTCAACGATGCTCCAAAACCTGGACACACAAGAAGGACAACGCTACGCCGTGGTGCTGGGAAATGAAGTGAAAGGCGTGCAACAAACCGTGGTTGACCGCTGCGACGGATGCCTAGAAATACCACAATTTGGTACCAAACACTCACTCAATGTCTCGGTTGCTGCAGGTATCGTGGTGTGGGAGTTCGCCAAGAAAATAGGAAACGGATGAAACTATCCACTGTTACAAAACGAACACTGCTGGTTGCAATCAGACTAATAACCTAAGTAGTTGATAATCAAAGCGAAGATTTAACATTTGTGAAAGGCAAAAAACCGCGCATTTTTCTTTTTAGATTACATAAAATGTCGTAACTTTGCAATCGTGGAGATGATAATTTAAAGACGACAATCATGAAAAAAACAATATTTGATAAAGCTTTTCTGGGTTTCGTAACCCTGGTGGCCGCCCTTTTTACGTGGCTTACTTCCTCGTCTTATGCACTAGGCGGAGAGGTAAGCTGAACAATGGAAACAATAAACTCACCAAAATATTCGCCGTAATTTGAATGTCGGCATGATGTAACACTTAATAAAAAGGAGGTAAGAAAGAGAAAACAGCCCTTCTCTGCTGGACACCAAGACATGTGGCACGCTTGATATAAGCGGGAGAAGGCCCACTAAACTGGCCATGAGGGGCAATGTGAGAGAAAGAAACATAAGGAGGCAAGGGGACGCGAATAGGTTGAATGCCTTAGCCGTCCCTACTTAAAGCAGCATTAAGGATGGTTCTAGAAATTACACTTGCTGTGTCTAGGGCTTTTAGGCGAACAGCTTCCGTTGACGATTGAAGATGCATGGTGCACTATGCGCCTGCAAACGTAGGCGCAAGGTGCCGGATATAAAGCAAAATGACGGCAAAGAGCAAAACATTAATTAGGAAATGATTGTTTTGCGAGGAATTTTTAGAACCAAACTTGATAGAATATTCAAAGTTGGTATAAATAATAATTAGGTAAATAACAGACAAGAGACAGAGAAGATAGCAAATTACATCAAGTTCAAAGTAACCTCCTGACAAAGGGAAATACAAGAAAAGCATGATACGCCGACTGATGCCGGCGGACATTGGCAGCGTAGACATCGTGAGGTGTCTACCTGTTTTGGTACGAATGTTTTGCCTTGTGCCAAGGCTTACCCACTCTTTGGTGACAATGGCTAGCTAAGGGCAGACTGATAAGGGGGATGGTGCAGGCAAAAGGCATGCGCGGCGACAAGCTCGTTTGCGCTTGTCGTTGGTTGGCATGTGTGCATCGCTCGTGCCTTTGGTGCATTTCGTGCAGGCTTTTGGCTATTGTCGGTGGCTGGCAGGCGCGCATTGCTCGTGCCTTTGGCGCATTTCGTGCTGGCTTTTGGCTGCTGTCGCTGATTGGCATGCGCGCATCGCTAGTGGCTTTGGCGCGTTTCGTGCAGGCTTTTGGCTGTTTTCGCTGGCAGGCATGCGCGCATCGCTCGTGGCTTTGGCGCGTTTCGTGCAGGCTTTTGGCTGCTGTCGCTGGCAGGCAGGCGTGCATTGCTCGTGGCTTTGGTGCATATCGTGCAGGCTTTTGGCTGCTGTCGCTGATTGGCATGCGTGCATTGCTCGTGGCTTTGGTGCATTTCGTGCAGGCTTTTGGCTGCTGTCGCTGGCTGGCATGCGCGAAGTGATGTCCTATGGCGTGACGAAGGCATGGCCAATGACCCGACATGCCGAGAAGTTCGAGCGCGTTGCACACCACCAATGCGAGAAAAATGAGGGGACGGGGCAGACATCGCTATGCACATCTGCCACAAACCATGCCTCTTTTATTCGTTTTTCTCGTTTTTCTGCACTAACTTTGCACATTATATATAATGTAAACAACAAGACATGTCATTAAAATGTGGTATAGTGGGGCTGCCCAACGTGGGCAAGTCCACACTCTTCAACTGCCTTTCTAGCGCAAAGGCGCAGGCTGCCAACTTCCCTTTCTGCACCATTGAGCCTAATGTGGGCGTGATTACTGTGCCAGACGAACGACTGACGCGACTGGCAGAGATTGTGCATCCTGGCAGAATTGTTCCCGCAACGTGCGAAATCGTGGACATCGCCGGGCTTGTTAAGGGGGCTTCTAAAGGAGAAGGACTCGGCAATAAGTTTCTTGGCAACATACGGGAAACGGATGCCGTGATACATGTGCTGCGCTGTTTCGACGACGATAACATCACACACG
Source organism: uncultured Prevotella sp. (assembly GCA_905373605.1). Taxonomy (GTDB): domain Bacteria; phylum Bacteroidota; class Bacteroidia; order Bacteroidales; family Bacteroidaceae; genus Prevotella. The sequence goes on along the minus strand of CAJPTO010000077.1, from coordinate 8,975 downwards.
TGGACGGAACGATTGACCCCATACGCGACAAGGAAATAATTGACACTGAATTGCAGCTTAAAGACCTCGAAACAATCGAGGCGCGACTGGCAAAAGACCAAAAGGCGGCTGCCGCAGGAAATAAGGACGCCAAGGTGAATGTGGCCGTGCTCACTGCCTATAAGGAGGTGTTGGAGAAGGGATTGAACGCTCGCAACGTTTCTTTCGAAAGCAAAGAAGAGCAACAAGCCGCACACGACCTCTTCTTGCTTACAGCCAAACCTGTGCTCTATGTGTGCAATGTGGACGAGAACGCCGCCAAAACTGGCAACGACTATAGCCGACGTGTGGAAGAGGTGGCACGCACCGAAGGGGCTGAAGTGCTGGTGATTGCCGGAAAAACTGAAGAGGACATCGCCTCGCTTGATAGCTACGAAGACAAGCAAATGTTCCTCGATGAACTGGGATTGGAGGAAAGTGGTGTCAACCGACTCATCAAAAAGGCTTATGCGCTGCTCAACTTGGAAACCTTTATCACGGCAGGCGAGATGGAAGTAAAGGCGTGGACCTACCACCGGGGATGGAAAGCACCGCAGTGTGCGGGCGTTATACACACCGATTTCGAAAAGGGGTTCATACGCGCAGAGGTGATAAAGTATGCCGACTACATCGAATATGGGTCGGAAGCGGCCGTGCGCGAAGCCGGAAAACTGGGCATCGAGGGCAAAGACTACGTGGTGCAGGATGGCGACATCATGCACTTCAGGTTTAATGTGTAGGTACGCGAGGAGTTAAGTAGTTATGGAGTTAAGGAGTTAGGCCAAAAGCCTGTGAGCAGAGAGCTAACAACCTTGCTAACTTGTTAACTAGTTAGCTTGTCAACTGATAATCGAGTTAAGCCAAATGCCTGTGAGCAGTGAGCTAATAACCTTGTATGCTCGTTAACTTAACACATTTGTGAACGCAGAAACTCGTAAGCTTAAGCAGTGCATTAATTTGTCAACTCCTCAACATCTCAACTCGTTAACTCGTAAACTTTTCCTGTTCATTATCTTGTAAGCCCCTCAACTCATGAATTTGTCTGTTCGTTAATCCGTTAACTCGTAGGCCTGTTAACTTGTCAACTCGTGAACTTGTAAAGTTGTTGATTTGCAAACTGTAAACTTGTTGACTTGTCAACTCATAAACTTACACATATCCATCATGTATAACCACCTTATCTACATCCTATGGAACCCCAATGTGGAGGCTTTTCGCCTTTTCGGGTTCTCCATTCGCTGGTACTCGCTGTGCTGGCTCATTGGCCTTGTGCTGGCCTACCTCATCGTTCAGCGTCTTTATCGCCAACAAAAGATTAAGGACGAGTACTTTGACCCACTCTTCCTTTATTGCTTTTTCGGCATACTCCTCGGTGCGCGCCTGGGCCATTGCCTGTTCTACCAGCCCGAATACTACCTAACGAGCTGGCAACACTTCGTGGAAATGATTGTGCCCATACACTTCTTGCCCGGCGGCGGATGGAAATTCGTGGGCTATGAGGGGCTTGCGTCGCACGGAGGAACACTCGGTCTGATCGTTGCCCTTTACCTTTATTACCGCCGAACGCGGCTAAACCTGTGGCAAGTGCTGGACAACATCGCCATTGCCACGCCCATAACGGCCTGTTTCATACGTCTGGGCAACCTCATGAACTCGGAAATCATCGGCAAAGTTACCGATGTGCCTTGGGCTTTCATCTTTGAAAGGGTGGACAAGTATCCGCGACATCCCGGACAACTCTATGAGGCGTTAGCCTATCTTGTGTTCTTCTTCATCGGCATTTGGCTCTACCGCAAACGCCCGCAGCGCGTGGGAACAGGATTTTTCTTCGGACTTTGCCTCACGCTCATCTTCACTTTCCGCTTCTTCATCGAGTATACCAAGGACATACAGGTGGATTTCGAGAGCGGCATGCCACTCAACATGGGACAACTTCTCTCGCTGCCATTCATCGCAGTGGGCATTTATTGCATGCGAAGAGGGACAAAAGGCCAAGCAAAAAAGGGATAACGCCCAACAACAAGCAAGCGACAGGCCTGCCACACTAAGGCTGTATGCCACAACAACCTCACAATTTGGCGGCACAGGCCAAGGAAAAGACCGGCCGCCTAACCCCTCATTTAAACCCAAACAACAATGAAACAAACGCTTATCGTAGCTTTTCTTGCCCTCGCAACGCTGGCGCAGGCGCAAATCAGACATGAACGTAACCTCGACAAATGGCTCTTCTCGCGCGATGGAAGCAACTTTCAGCAGGTGGATGTGCCACACGACTGGGCCATAACTGGGCCTTTCGACCGCAAATGGGACATACAACACCTCGCCATTGAACAAGACGGACAGACAGAAGCCATAGACCATACAGGGCGATCGGGCGCACTTCCATGGATTGGCAAGGGCGAATACCGTACCTCTTTCAACATCAAACCCGGCACAAAGCACACCGAACTCTACTTCGACGGGGCCATGAGCGAACCCGTTGTCTACGTTAACGGCCGAGAAGCAGGCCGATGGATGTATGGTTATAACGCCTTCCGACTGGACATCACGCCTTATGTCAAGGCCGGACAGAACGAAGTGCGCGTGCTTCTTCATAACCAAGAGGAGAGCAGCCGATGGTATCCCGGGGCAGGACTCTATCGCCCTGTGACGCTTATCACCACTGGTGAGGCGCGATTAGACCCTTGGAGCACCATATTTAAAACGCTTAGCCTGAATGCTGGCAAGGCACAACTCTACGTTGAAACGCAAGCCGCACTGCCCAAAGCCGCCAATGGCCGTCTGAATGTGCGGCTGCTTGATGGCAAAGGGCGTGTTGTGGCCCAGAAAAACCTTACGCCTAACGCGCAAGGAAAGGCAAACACGCAGTTAAGTGTGGCCAATGCTATGGCTTGGACTCCCGAAACGCCCAACCTTTACACGCTCGAAATAAGCCTATATCAAGGCAAAAAACTTGCCGATCGCTTGCGCCAACGTGTTGGAATACGCACTGTGGCCGTTAGTAGAGAGCATGGTTTCCAGCTTAACGGCCGCTCCCGAAAGTTCAAGGGCGTGTGTTTGCATCACGATTTAGGGCCTCTTGGCGCCGCTGTTAACAAGGCTGCCATCATCCGTCAGATACGTTTGATGAAGGATATGGGTGTGGATGCCATACGCACTTCGCACAACATGCCCTCGCAAATGCAGATGCAAGTGTGCGACTCGATGGGAATGATGGTGATGGCCGAAAGCTTCGACGCATGGAAAGAGGCCAAAGTGAAGAACGGATACAACCTGTTTTACGACCAATGGTGGCGGCGCGACCTCGAAAACCTCATACGTGGACACCGCAACCACCCCTCTATCGTGATGTGGAGTATCGGAAACGAAATTCCCGAACAATGGAACAAGCAGGGTGCAGAGCGGGCAAAAGCCATGACCGACTATTGTCATGAGCTGGACAATACGCGCCCCGTTACCTGCGGAGGCGACAATCCAAAGGCCAATACCGAATGTGGTTTCTATGCCGCACTCGACGTTCCAGGGTTCAATTACCGCGTATTCCTCTACCAAGAACTCATTTCCAAGCAGCCCCAAGGCTTCATTCTGGGTAGCGAAACCACCTCAACGGTGAGCAGTCGCGGCGTATATAAGTTCCCTGTTGAAGAAAAGAAGATGGCCACTTATAAGGATGGCCAGTGCTCTTCGTATGATGTAGAGTGCTGCGGATGGAGCAATGTGCCCGACGACGACATGATTGCGCAAGACGATTTGCCTTACACCATCGGCCAATTCATATGGACGGGCATCGACTATTTGGGCGAACCCACTCCTTATTACTCTTATTGGCCCTCGCGAAGCAGCTATTTCGGCGCGGTGGATTTGGCCGGATTGCCCAAGGATAGGTTCTACTTGTATCGCTCGGTTTGGAACGAAAAGCAGCCCACCTTGCACCTTTTGCCCCACTGGACGTGGCACGGACGTGAGGGAGAAGTAACGCCTGTGTATTGTTACACCAGCTATCCCGAGGCCGAACTCTTTGTTAACGGACAGAGTCAAGGCCGAATAAAGAAAGACAAGGCCTCGCGATTGGACCGCTATCGCTTGCGTTGGAACAACGTTGTGTACCAACCCGGCGAGCTACGAGTGGTGGTTTACGATGCCAATGGCAACAAAGCTGCCGAACAAGTGGTGAAAACGGCCGGCGAACCGCATCACTTCGTGATTACGGCCGATAAGTCTAGCCTTGCCGCCGATGGGCAAGACCTGCTCTATCTCACGGTGTCGATGGTGGATAAGGATGGAAACCTCTGTCCCGATGCCGACGATGAACTGGCCTTCGACGTTAGCGGAGCTGCTCGTTTCAAGGCTGTTTGCAACGGCGATGCCACCTCCCTCGAGATGTTCCACCTGCCTAAGATGCGCCTTTTCCACGGACAACTGGTGGTGACAGTGCAAAGTAATGGCAGTAAAGGCAAGGTGAAGCTCAACGTTAAAGCCCCCTCGCGCGGCATTTCGGGCGTTTGGGAGAAGTAATTCCTGCCTGTACGGCGGCTGTTGCTTGCTTGTTCTGGAGCTATAGCCTGCTTGTTCTAGGGGCAACAGTGTGCATGTCAAGGAAGCATAGCCTGCTTGTTAAGCTCGTATAACCAGTATATTAAGGTCGTATAGCTTGCATGTAAAGGCTGCATAACCTGCATGTTAAGGCCGCATAGCCTGCATGTACCGATTTATTTGTAGCAAATTGTTGCGCCAACAACCTCACGTTGTTGGCGCTTCTTTATTTAATATCGGATATTTCGGTACAAAATGTGTGCGGTTTGTTTCGAAACGAACGTGTTGTCATGTAGATGTGTAGAGCCATACTCTTGGTGCAAGCCGAAAAAAATCCCCTTTAAAAGCGGAGCGATAGATGCGGTTTGCCATGCATAGGCAAAGCCGATTACTCGCTTGCACGCTTATAAAGGGGATGGGTTGAACCGATTTCCATTCACGAGAACAACCTCTTGTTACGCTCGCCCCAAGAAAAAGGGTGGTGGAAAAGTCTTCTCAGAGGGGGCGTAAAGTTGCTTTATACATTGTTCGGTTGGCGTGAAGCACCGCCATTGCGGCTTACTTCACCTCCCAGATGTCGTTTGTTTCCAGCAATTCGGTGAAGTTGTGGTAGTGGGCTTTGCCTTTGATGTCTTCAATTTGCTGTTCCACGCACGCCTCGTAGGTAGGCGTTTCCACGTCGCGGATGATGCCCAGCGCGATGGGGAAGCCCTGTTCGTTGTTCATCAGGGCCAACTTCATCTGCAATGTATGGTCTTCGGCATGCGCATCGTGCACCAAGACATCGTCTAATGTCACGCCGTCTTCGCCCACTTTCACCACTTTGAGGCCGAAGCCTTCTTGCGCAAGACCATACTCGTTGTTGGCGCCGAAGAGCATTTTCTCGCCATGTTTCAGGTATATGGCGTTGGTTTTGCGGCCGGGCGAAGAGTAAACGGGGTCGTAGATGCCATCGTTGAAGATGACGCAGTGTTGCAAAATCTCGCACACCGAAGTGCCTTTGTGCTTTTGTCCAGCCTTAAGCAGCTCCATGATGCCTTGGTTGTCGGTGGCAACGGCACGTCCGAAGAAGTTGCCGCGTGCACCGAAAGCCAGCTCGGCAGGGCGGAAAGGGTCCTCAACCGTGCCGTAAGGCGAAGACTTCGACACGAAGCCACGTGGCGAAGTGGGCGAATATTGCCCTTTAGTTAGTCCGTAGATGCGGTTATTTAATAAGATAATGTTGATGTCAACGTTACGTCGCAGGCAGTGAATGAAGTGGTTTCCGCCAATTGCAAGGCCGTCTCCGTCGCCGCTTACCTGCCATATGGTGAGCTTAGGGTTAGCCACCTTGGCGCCAGTAGCGATGGCAGCCGCACGTCCATGAATGGTTTGCATGGCGTAGGTCTTCATGTAATAGGGCAAACGGCTGGAACATCCGATGCCCGAGATAACTGCTGTTTCGTAAGGAGCAACGCCTAAGTCGGCCATTGCCTTTTGCAGCGATGCCAAAAAGAAGTGGTCGCCGCAACCGGGACACCATCTTGGCGTGCCCTGTTTATAATCTTGTGCTGTATAAGTCATAACAATTGTGTTGTTTGTTGACAGTAAAAGCCTCACCCCCCGCCCCTCTCCAAGGGGAGAGGGGAGTGATATGCTTTGTTGTTTTGTTGCTAAGATTAGGGTTGGGGGTAAGTTGTTAACCATGATTTATCAGTCTTGTCAGACCTCTCTGACGTGTCCGGTTTGTTGGATTTGTCTGTCTTATCCGACCAAAGCCACAATGCAAATGGTTAACTTCTTAGCCCCTCTCGTCCTTTACTCTTCCATTATCTTCTTAAAAGCCTCAACCAATTCGGCGACAACGAGCGGTTGTCCCTTCACCTCATTATATTGGTAAGGCACAAATCCGTCAATCTTAGCGCGCAGGTACATGGCGAATTGTCCCATGTTTTGTTCGGCCACCACCACCTTTTTATATTTGCGCATCACCTCTTCGGTGTTGGCAGGCAAGGGATTGATGTGCTTAAACTGCGCCAAGGCCACCTTTTTGCCCTGCTTACGCAAAGTTTGGAGGGCCGAATAGAGGTGTCCGTAGGTGCTGCCAAAGCCCACAATGAGCAGTTCGGCATCGTCATCACCCTGCACTTTCACGTCAGGAACCTTTATGCCCGCCACCTTTTGGGCGCGCAGGTGCACCATGAGGTCATGGTTTTCGGGTTCGGTAGAGATGGCACCCGTCTTTCCGTCCTTCTCCAGTCCGCCCAAAATGTGCTCATACCCTTCAGTGCCAGGAATGGCCCAATAGCGTGCCAGCGTGGTTTCGTCGCGGCGATAGGGCGTGTAGTTGTTGCGCATCTCTTCCGTGGCGTAATGAGGATGAATGTCGGGAAGCTTGTTGATGTCGGGCAATTGCCATGCAGCCGAGCCGTTACCCAAGAAACCATCGGTGAGAAGTATCACGGGTGTGAGATATTCCAGTGCAATCTTGGCGGCCATGTAAGCCGAGTCGAAGCAGTCGGTGGGGCTTGTGGCGGCGATGACCGGCATGGGCGACTCGCCGTTTCTTCCGTAAAGTGCCTGCAAAAGGTCGGTTTGTTCGCTCTTCGTAGGCAGGCCTGTCGAGGGTCCGCCGCGCTGAACATCGATAATCACGAGAGGAATTTCGTCGATGACAGCCAGGTTGATGGCCTCGCTTTTGAGGCAGATGCCCGGTCCAGAGGTGGAAGTGGCGGCCAACGCACCGGCAAACGAAGCGCCGATGGCACTTGCGCAGCCCGCTATTTCGTCTTCGCATTGCACCGTTTTCACGCCCAAGCTCTTGTGTTTGGCCAGTTCGTGCAATATGTCTGTTGCAGGAGTGATGGGATACGAGCCCAAGAACAGCTGCAAACCAGCCTTTTCTGCAGCAGCGATAAGTCCGTAAGCCGTGGCCTTGTTGCCGGTGATGTCCATGTAACGGCCTTTGGTTTTCACCTTCGACTCGATGCGGTAGGTTGCAGGAACAGACGAATGCGTGTTGTGTCCATAGTCGTATCCGGCCATCACCACCTTGATGTTGCTCTCTGCAATCTGGGGTTTCTTGCGGAACTTCTTGCGCAAGAAGTCGAAAGCCAATTCCAAATCGCGGTTGAAGAGCCAGCACACGATGCCCAATGCAAACATGTTGCGGCACTTGAGCATCGACTTGTTGTCCATGCCCGAGTCTTTGAGGCATTCTTTCACCATCGTAGAGATGGGGCAAGCCACCACGCAGTCGGGGTCGATGCCCAGTTCGGCGAGGTAGTCTTCGGTTTTAAACTCGGCTTTTTTGAGGTCTTTTGGGCCAAAGCTGTCGGTATCGATGATGATGGTTGCTTGCGGGCGTGCATATTTGTACTGCGTTTTGAGCGCAGCAGCGTTCATCGCCACGAGCACATCGCATAAGTCGCCCGGTGTAAGCACCTTATCTTCGCCGATATGCACCTGATAGCCCGACACTCCGTTGAGCGAGCCTTGCGGAGCGCGGATATCTGCCGGGTAATCCGGGAAAGTTGAGATGTCGTTACCTACGGTTGCAGAGATGGTCGAGAAGATATTTCCGGCCAATTGCATTCCATCACCCGAGTCCCCTGAGAAACGAACCACAACTTGGTCCAATTCTTTCACTTCCAATTCTTCGGACATAATAGTAGCAATTTGATTGTTTATAGTTAGAACTAGGGCAAAAGTAAAACAAATAAAAGATAGTGACAAATTTTTTGGCAGATATTTTTTTATAATTTTGTGCTGATGGCTACCTTGGTGGTGTTATAAAGTAAGTTGTTGTATGCACTTAGCCTGTTTTGGTCAAGCAGTGGGGTGCAAAGTGTAACATTAGGACAGGCGTTTTGCCCCTAATGCGCCCTTTGTGACAATGTTTGATGGGCGTTGTTCGCGAAGATGTGTTTTGTATAATTGTAGAATATATATTATTCTAGCTAAGCATAATATGGTTTTGAAAGCATTTGTCGGGAAAACAATATGCGCATCGCATGTGGTAGATAAATTCTCATGCGAGGGAAATGGAGTCTTGTTTGTTAGCATAAGATGCACCGATGGTTTTCAAAACGCATTTCCGTCTTATCCCAAAGTTGTTCTCATTAGTTTACAAACCTCTTCTTTTCCACGCGCCATTCTAGCAATTTCGAGGGGCTTTTAGACGGCAAAACACCTATACTTTGCTCCTTCGGCTATTGCGTTTTGACTAAGGCATAAGCCCAAAACCTACCATTTTGCATCATTTAGCTTCGCTAGATTGTTGATTTCGTGCATTATTTTTTGCTGGTTCCTACGCTCATTTCCCTGCAATAGGTGCATTTAGCCTTGCTAACTGATAGGAAAAGCAATGCTAACTGATAGGAAAAGCAATGCTAACTGATAGGAAAAGCAGAGCTAACTGATAGGAAAAGCAGAGCTAACTGATA
>CAJPTO010000076.1 GCA_905373605.1 uncultured Prevotella sp. | reverse complement strand
TCGTCAACAATGGCGAACTGTGTGTTGTAAAGAAACCTCCAACTGATGAGGTTGGCGAACGAAAGGTCGCAGTTTTGGCGTTCGCCCCATAGCGTATAGCTTTGTATTAACGGTCTGTCGGCCGTTGTCAAGTCCTTGAATTTTATCATAGCCTTTTGTTGTTGCTGGTGTGTGGCATGTTTCGGCAGCCTTGTCTATGGCGTGTCGTTGCCTTTATGGGCGAAGAAAATGCCCTTTGGCCGCCCCACGACACAAAATTATCAATTTTTATTTGTCGGACAAAGGCAATACCATATATTTTTGTTACTTTTGCATTGTGCATGTGGCAAATATGCACAACAACATGATAACTTCTTAAAAATAAGGTAAACAATGGACCTATTACATCAAATCATAGAACGCGCCAAGAGCGACAAGCAACGCATCGTCTTGCCCGAAGCATGCGAAGAACGTACGCTCAGGGCGGCAGACAGGGCATTGGCCGACGACATCGCCGACATCATTCTCATTGGAAATCCCTCTGAAGTGCATAAGCTGGCTGAGGCTCGCGGCCTGAATAACATAGACAAGGCCACCATCATCGACCCGCTTGACAACCCCGACAGCGAAGAACTGGCGCAACTCTTGGCAGAATTGCGCAAGAAAAAAGGCATGACGCTGACACAGGCACGCGAATTGGTGAAGAACAACCTATACTTGGGCTGCATGCTCATCAAGACCGACCGCGCCGACGGGCAGATTTCGGGCGCATTGAGCACCACGGGCGACACGCTTCGCCCTGCTTTGCAAATCATTAAGTGCGAACCGGGCGTCACTTGCATCAGCGGGGCCATGCTCCTTGTCACCAATCAGAAAGAATATGGCGAAGATGGCGTGGTGGTGATGGGCGACGTGGCTGTTACGCCCATGCCCGATGCCAACCAGTTGGCGCAGATTGCTGTCTGCACTGCAGCCACGGCGCGTTGCGTGGCTGGGTTTAAAGACCCACGCGTGGCCATGTTGAGCTTCTCTACAAAGGGAAGTGCCAGCCACGAGGTGGTGGACAAGGTGGTAGAGGCCACACGTCTGGCCAAAGTCATGGCACCCGACTTGCGCATTGACGGCGAGTTGCAGGCCGATGCCGCACTGGTGCCCTCCATCGGACAGAAAAAAGCACCGGGAAGTGCCATCGCTGGCAACGCCAACGTGTTGGTGGTGCCCAACCTCGAGGTGGGAAACATCGGCTACAAACTGGTGCAACGACTGGGCAACGCCCAAGCCATCGGCCCTATCTTGCAGGGCATCGCCCGCCCGGTGAACGACTTAAGCCGCGGTTGCTCGGTAGACGACATCTATTATATGGTGGCCATCACCGCTTGTCAGGCACAAGATGCCAAGGCAAAGGCGTGTGCGCTGCAGGCAGAGAAGTGAATGTAGTGGCTGGGTTGGTGCGCTCGGCTTGTTGTTTCGGTTTTTCGGGAGGCGTAAGAAAGGCAAACGCCCTGCCTGTTTGCTGAAAACAAGTTGCGTTTAAGGCGTTGTTTGCAAGCTAACTGCCATCAACTAATCAGTACCAGGCCGCTGGTACTGCGGATACCAGATGCTGGTAGCAGGGCTACCAAACGCTGGTAACAGCACTACCAAACGCTGGTAGCGCGACTACCAAACGCTGGTAGCGTGGCTGCGAGATGCGTGTGGCCGAAGCAGATGCATGCAAAAGGCTTTGCAGCGTAAAGGAATTCGCCCAAACAACAATCCTTTTTCGCCCTAACATGCAAAAAGAACAGCCCATAACGCGCTAACACTACAAAGCATAAACGCATAAACTCAAAACCCCATAAACTCAAGAACTTAAACAACAACGAAATAAAAAGAATGAAAATCCTGGTATTAAACTGTGGTAGCTCGTCCATTAAGTACAAGCTCTACAACATGGACGACAAGTCGGTTCTGGCACAAGGCGGCGTTGAACGCATCGGCCTCGACGAGGCTTTCCTCAAAGTGACCCTCCCCGATGGTGAGAAAAGAAAGATTATGCACGACATGCCCAACCACAAGGAGGGTGTCAACTTCGTGTTCCAAACGCTTCTCGACAAGGAGATTGGCGCCATAAGCAGCCTCGATGAGATTGATGCTGTGGGACATCGCATCGTGCAAGGCGGCGACAAGTTTAACGACAGCTGCATCGTTACGCCCGAAGTGGAGCAGGGCATAGAAGACCTTTGCGACCTTGCCCCTGTGCACAATGCCGGACATTTGCGCGGCATCAGGGCCGTAGATGCGCTCATGCCCACCACGCCGCAAGTGGTTGTGTTCGACAATGCCTTCCACAGCACCATGCCCGAGCATGCTTTTCTCTACGCTGTTCCTTACAAGTTCTATGAAGATTACCATGTTCGCCGCTACGGATTTCACGGCACCAGCCACCGTTATGTGTCGCAACGCGTGTGCGATTACCTTGGCCGCGACATCAAAACCCAACGCATCATCACCTGCCACATCGGCAATGGGGCCAGCATGGCCGCCATCAAGTTTGGCAAATGCGTAGACACCTCTATGGGACTTACGCCGCTTGAGGGCCTTATGATGGGTTCGCGCTCGGGCGACATCGACCCTTCGGCCGTTACTTACCTCATGGAGAAGACGGGCATGAAGCCACAAGAGATGGCCGAATTCCTCAACAAGCAAAGCGGTGTGCTGGGTATCACGGGCATTTCATCAGACATGCGCGAGATAGAAAGTGCCGCCGCCGAAGGTAACAAGCGCGCACAGCTGGCCCTAGACATGTACAACTATCGCATCAAGAAGTATATCGGGGCTTATGCAGCGGCGATGGGCGGCGTAGACATCATCGTGTGGACGGCAGGAGTGGGCGAAAACCAAACGGGAACGCGCCTCGAAGCTTGCAGCGGACTGGAGTTCTTGGGTATCAAGATGGATGCCGAGGCCAACAAGGTGCGCGGAAAAGAGGCCATTATCTCAACTCCCGACTCGAAGGTGGTGGTGTGCTGCATACCAACAGACGAAGAACTGGTTATCGCTTGCGACACACAAAAGCTTGTTAGCAAGTAATGCCGGCGGATAGATAGGCCAACGCGCCATCTACATTCCCCAAAAAACAGCGGCCAACTGGGCGAAAAGCTCGGTTGGCCGCTGTTGTTTCTACCTACAATTAGGTATTGCCGCATTCGTTAACAATTGTTATCTTTGCAGCCGTATTCAGGAAGTCGTATTCAATTTATTTCGCATCCACCCATTCTATAGATGAAGAAAATCCATTTACTTTTTCTCGTGTTTGCCTGTTTGCTGTTCAACACCCCCTTGGGCGTTCGCGCACAGCGCGCCACAGCCGCCGAACAGTGCACCATTAACATCACCGTTACCGAAAAAGACACCAAAGAACCCATCGTGATGGCCACTTGTGTGCTGGCACCGCTCGAAGCGCGAACCGTTACAAACGCCGATGGAAAGGCGCAACTGCGCAATGTGCCGCACGGAAACTACACGCTCACCATCACTTATGTGGGCTTTGAAGAGTTTCGTACCGTGGTTAACGCCGACAAAGACATCGACCTCAGCGTGCAACTCACGCCCTCGTCGCTCGCATTGCGCGAAGTGGTGGTCACTGCAACACGTAACGACACCGACCCTTCTTCCACTTATCGCGTGGGAAGGCAGGCCATTGACCACCTCCAAGCCACATCCTTGGCCGACATCATGCAGCTCATACCCGGCCAACTGATGGGAAACGCCGACCTCACATCAGCCCAAAACATCCAACTTCGCACACTTGTGAACAACAACACCAGTGCCTTCGGGGCAAGTGTGGTGCTGGATGGCATGCCCATGTCTAATAATGCCACGCTAACACAAGGCGGTTTTTCGGCAACTAGCTTCGTTGGCACCGACCTCCGACAGGTTTCGGCCGACAACATCGACCGCGTTGAAGTGGTTAGCGGCATCCCTTCGGCCGAGTATGGCGACCTTACAAGCGGGCTCATTGTGGTGCATTCCAAGGTAGGTGTCACACCTTGGCAGGCGCGGGCAAAGGTTAACCCCGCTCTTCAAAACTATTCGTTGGGCAAGGGCTTCGCATTGGGACGCGCCGGCGTGATAAACCTCAACGCCGACTATGCACAATCCTGGAGCGACCCACGAATGAAGACCCATTCTTACGACCGTTACTCGTTCTCGCTGGGCTATGGCTTCGACATTTCCAAGCAATGGCACACCGATACCAAGCTTCGCCTGATGTACATGAAAGATTGGTCGGGCAAAGACCCTGATGCCATTGACGACGGAACGCAAAGTAAAACGTCTAATCTCACGCTAAGCCTGAACCACAACGGCCGATTGTCGCTGGATAAGTGGCTGGCGCGAACCATAACCTACACTCTCGGCCTGAACATGGCCTACAGTGATGCGCGTAACACCAGCTTCGTGGCCACCAGTTCGGGGCTGTTGCCCGTGATAACCGCCCTGCAAACAGGCTACTACAACGTGCCGTGGCTCACCACTTCGTATCTCGCAACAGGCATAACGGAGGGCAGGCCCCTGGGCATCTTTGCAAAAATAAACGACTCGTTCTACCTCAAGCTGGGCAAAACACGCCAAAGTTTCAAGCTGGGTGTCGACTATCGATTTGACCATAACAGCGGAGCAGGCTATTACAACGAAGACGACGCACGCCCCTTCCGCCCTAATTCCAACGGACGCCCACGTGCTTTCAACGATGTTCCTGGACTTCACCAGCTGTCGGCCTATGCCGAAGACAACCTTTTGTGGAACATCAACCGCGTAAACAGGCTTCGCGTGCAGCTGGGTTTGCGCTTCACTTCCCTGCAACCTTTCTCCAACTTGGCCACAACAGCACTCTCGCCCCGACTCAACACCACGTTCACCCTTGCCCGTTGGCTCGACATACGCGCTGGCATTGGCCTAAGCTCAAAGGCACCAGGGCTGGATTACCTCTATCCTGACAAGAAATACGACGACCGAGTGGCAGCTAACTACATGCCGCAAAACGATGCTGCTGCGCAAATACTGGCTTATCACACGCAAGTTTACGATGTGCAACGCTCTCTTGGTTTGAAAAACGCCACTACAACGAAGGTTGAGCTGGGGCTAGACTTTAAATTGCCCAACAACAAGCGGCTAAGCCTCGTGGCTTACCGCGACCGAACACCCAACGGATTTGGAAATCTCACCGATTATTTCGTATATCAGTCTAACGTTTACACACAAACCCAGGGCTTGAACATCAATCCAGGCGCACAAACAACGATAGACTTCGGCAATCCCGCACGCACCGACCTTGTTTTCATGACTACGGGCCGCGTGGGAAACACCAACACCACCGTGAACAAAGGCGTCGAGATGAACTTCGACTTCGGAGAAGTGAAACCCTTGCGCACTTCTTTCATCCTCAGTGGCGCATACAGCGAAACAAAAACATGGAGCACCGACCTCAATTCCGCCTCCGTGCGCTCATCGCTTCTGCCAACAAGCTACACCGCCTACGGCCTAACGCCATTCAAGGTGGTGTATCCCACGGCAACCGATTACAACACCTATCGCCGTTTCTCCAACGCTTTGCAGGCTGTAACCCACATTCCCGAGCTTCGCATGGTGGCTTCGTTCACCGCGCAAGCCATTTGGTACAACTACAGCATCAGTTTCGTAGGACATAAAACGCCCATTGGCTACATCGGCACCAACTTGGCCTACCGCGAAATAACGCCCGACATGATGGGCGGATACCTGGACATGCAAGGTACTTTCTACGAAACGCGACCCACGGGCGTGACTTCGGTGGCCATTAACGACCTTCGAGCCGACATCGGACAGAATGTACCAACGAAATCGCCCGTCACATGGAACCTCTCGGCACGACTTACCAAAGAGCTTGGCACCATTGGCGGACTGTCGCTCTACGTAAACAACGCACTTTTCTACGAACCGTTCTTGCCAACCAACGTGTCGAAGACGCTCACACAGCGCAACACCGGCAACTTCTCTTACGGCATTGAACTATATCTCAACTTATAAGCAAATGATGAAACCCAAAATGGCCCCCATCTTAGCGGCCATAGCACTGTTTTCCCTCGCTGCTTGCGTGGATTATAACGATGCCGTTGCGCCCGTTACGCTCAATGTCACCATTGAAAGCCCCTCAGAGTTCACCCAAAACGCCGACTTGGCCGACAAAAACGTTACACTTACCCTCAACGGAAAAGACATAACGGCAAAAACCAATGCTCAAGGCACAGCAACATTCACCGCATTAACGCCCGACTTCTACACAATCTCCACTTCGTGGCAGCTTTCGGCGGCAGAGTATGCGGCAATGACCGGCGATAACGTGGTGACAAGCGGAGCTTCTGTGTCGGGAAGCATCAATTCGCAACTCGTAAGCGGCGATGCTTCGATAAACCTGCCCACACACGTGGCTGTTAACAGGAGCATTGTTATCGGTAAGGTGTATTATGCCGGCATTAAGGATGGAAACAAACGAAGCTACCTCGCCGCACGCTACATCGAACTCTTCAATCAAGCCGACTCGGCCGTGGATGTATCGGGACTTTACATCGCACTTCTAGAAGCTGAGAGTACGCGGCCTACACCTTGGACAATCTTCACGAAGACTTTGCCGACTCGGTGGTGCTGGCCAAGCAGGTGTTTCGCATTCCTGCCAACACGCCTTTCATGGTGCAGCCGGGACAAACGGTGCTGATTGTGAACAGTGCTGTGGACCATACCAAAAGCGTACCAAAAGAAAACAACCTCACCACGGCCGACTTTGAGGCCAAAGACACACAGGGCAAAACCCAAAACAACCCCGATGTGCCAGCTTTGTCGCTCGTTTACTCTGCTTATCCCGCCGTTTCGCAGATGAACCTAAGCCAAAGCGGACCTTGCGGCGTGGCTATCTTCCGCACTAACGAAGATGTTACGAACTGGGGAAAGACCTATGCTTACCGAAAAGTGAAAGGAACCGAGTTTGTGAAGCTGCCTGTACGATGCATTCTTGACGCTGTGGACATTCTCAAACGCGCAAACAACGGCGTGGATGCGAAAACTAAGCGGCTATATCCCACTATTGATGCCGGATACACCAACATCAACAGCACGGGCGGATACACTGGCGAACTGGTTGTGCGCAAAGTGGCGCGCCACAACGGCGAAAGACTCATCCTGCAAGACACAAACAACAGCAGCAACGACTTCAAAACATCCCTAACGCTCAAAATACGCCAATATGAAGAATAAGATAACCGCACTCGCCGCGGCGTTAACCCTCGGCATCGCTGCCTTGGCGCAAACCAACACCTACACCGAAGGGGCTTATCGCCACGACGACGCTGTGCAAATTTGGCGGAACACGCCCTTTGCTGCAGGCCTAACGCTCGACTCGATGCGCAATCGGGGCTACACAGCCGTGGGTTATACCCTCGAAGACGGCGACTATCATCGCGTGCAAGAGGGCGGAACACGCCGCACGCTGAACTTCTACACCGAGCGTTACCAGCGCATCGGCCAATGGCTTTATGGTTATGGCAGCGTTAACTTCGACACGGGCAACGAGCGCGGCCGAGCTTGGAGCGACGCTTACCGCACGTACAACACCAATCCTTACTTCTCGGGCAGTGCCATTGCAGGCCGTTACGACTTCCAGAACATCCGTCTTCGCGCCGCCTTGTCTACCATTGCCTTGGGAAACGTGCGCTATGGCCTGTCTTTCGGCTATACGCTGGGCGACTTAAGCCGTCAGCGCGACCCTCGTTCGCGCAGTGAGCTGCTCGATTACGAGCTGTCGCCATCCGTTACTTACACATTTGGCCAGCAAACCCTCGCTGCCGCCGTCACCTACAACCGCCGAAAGGAGAAAATTCCCAGCGTAAGCACCGTGCAAACAGATGCCACACTGCAATATTTCACCTTTACGGGCATGGAGAATGCCGTTGGAACGCGTGGCGGTTACGGCGGATTCATGCGCCAATGGGTGAACCACGACCTCTCGGCACAGCTGGCTTACGCCCTTAGCACGCCCACATGGCACACGCTTACGCACATCGGCATGGCCAAAGGCACCGAATATGTGTATGGCACAACGAAATATCAGCCCGGCAGATATTACACTTACCGCTATTGGCTCAACGCGCAAAACCGCATTTACGCCCAAAGAACCATCCACAACATCGATGCAAGGGGCGAATACATGCAGGCTTACGCCGACGAATACCGACAACAGCTCTCCATAGAGAAAGACCCCGTTACGGGTATTTCGTCGTCTACCTACAACACTTTGCTCACTTACAAGAAACGTTACCAGGTGAACATGCTGAGCCTTGTCGCCCATTATCGCGCCAACTTCACCGATGGGCAGGGCCATGTGCAGCGATATGTGGGTGCAGAAGTGGGCATGCAGAACGTTCGCAACCGCCATGTCGTGCCTTTTTCGCAGTTCAGGCACCGCTCGGTGGATGTGAAAATGGAAGCCGGCAGCGCGCTTTTGCGCAACAAAAGCCTGTGGGTGGATGCCTATCTCGGCGCAAGCATCGCCACGCTTTCCAACCTCTTGCTTAGCGATGCCGATGCACCCTACGCCCAAAACGTGCTTCTGCCCGACATGAATTATTATCGTGCTGATGCCTACCGCGGTGGGTTGAGCCTCAAATACCTGTTCCCCCTCACCATCAAGAAGACGCGAACCACATGGTTTGTGCGCGGTTTCTACCACCACCTGCAAACCAACAACCACCTGCAGCGCAACATCGTGGGCATTTCTCTAGGTTTGTTCAACTGATGCACGTATGGCAAGCCGTTCCTTTAAATAAATTTGCACACCTTATTTGGGTGCTTTATCGCTTAACAGCCGCTAGTGGATTAGTCCACTGGCGGCTTTTTCGAGTCGGCAAGTTAACGAGTTGACGAGTTGAAGGAGGTGTTTGGCTAAGCGTAAATGTGTCTTTAATGCCGCATTTTCACATTGCGGTGTTTGTTTTCAGGTCTAATGGGAATGCCATTGCTTCTTACTATTTATCCTTCTTGGCTTTGCTTGTCATGCATATTGCATCAAAAACATGGTGTCTGGCATATGGTGTACACGTGTCCGGCATAAGGCGTACACGTGTCTGGCATAAGGCGTACACGTGTACGGCATATGCCAGACACCTGTTATTCTTTGCACAACATGTTGGTTTTGCTAATTAGTGTTCGCGCTAATTAAATTTAGGTTATTGAATATTACGAAGTTATATCGCATACAGGAATGTCCATTTAGCGAAAAGTGCGGCTAGGCATTGCGCCGCATTAGGGGCGAGTGGATTTGGAAGCATGTTTTTTAACGGTTTCATTCCCTCAAGAAGCGTGCGTGTGTGTGCCTTGTTTGCGTTATGTGGCGCACCTTATCCCCTCGTTAACGCCTGCCATAAAGCAGGTTTTAAATACATTTTGTTAGCATTTGCGCACAAAGAACATAATAATATGTAAATGTTGGCAACTTTTGATAGCCATAAGTAATTTAATTTGTATTTTTGCACATTATGAAGATATTCACTGGCACCCAGATAAAAGAGCTGGATAAGTATACGATAGAAAACGAGCCCGTGGCAAGCATCGACTTAATGGAGCGTGCCGCGAAGGCAATTGTGCGCGCTTTGCGAGAAGAGTGGGACAACCGCACGCCCTTTGTGGTGTTTGCTGGCCCAGGCAACAACGGCGGTGATGCGCTGGCTGTGGCTAGGCTCTTGGCGGAAAGCGGACATAACGTGTCGGTGTTTCTCTTCAATGTCAACAACAAGCTGTCGGACGACTGCGCAACCAACAAGCAAAGGGCGATGGAATGCAAGCGCATCAAAGCCTTTACAGAGGTGGTTGTGGACTTCGACCCACCGCAACTGACACCCGAAACGGTGGTTATCGACGGGCTTTTCGGTGCGGGGCTCAACAAAACGCTCACGGGCGGCTTCGCTTCGCTGGTGAAATACATCAACCAATCGCCTGCAAAGGTGGTGAGCATCGACCTGCCTTCGGGGCTTATGACCGAGGACAACACGCACAACGTGAAGGCTCACATTGTGAGGGCTGACCTTACGTTGACGCTTCACCAAAAGAAGTTGGCCATGCTCTTCGAAGACAACCAGCAGTTCTTGGGACGACTCCGCGTGCTGGACATCCGCTTGAGTGCCGAGTACATCGACAAGTCCGAAGCGCATTACCAGGTGTTGGAAGAGGGCGATGTGCGCAAACGCATTCTTACCCGTGGTGACTTTGTGAACAAAGGCTCGATGGGGCATGCACTCATCGTGGCTGGGAGCTACGGAATGGCTGGTGCTGCCGTGTTGGCCGGTAGGGCTTGCATGCGTTCGGGCGTGGGCAAGCTGTCGGTTAGCACGCCACGTTGCAACTACAACGTGATGCAAATATCGCTGCCCGAGGCCATACTGAACGCGGGGAAGGAGGACTTTTTCTTCACCGAGCCGCTCGATTCTGAACGTTACGACGCCGTTGGACTGGGTCCAGGCCTGGGACAACACGAGGATACGGCCATTGCTTTTATCTCGCAGATACGCCGAACACAATGCCCGATGGTGATTGATGCCGACGGCTTGAACATTCTTGCCTCGCATAAGGCGTGGATGCAGCAGTTGCCGCAGCAGCTGATACTTACGCCGCACGTGGGCGAGTTCGACCGATTGGGCACCGGAACAAGCGAAAGCGACTACGACCGGCTGTCGAAAGCCCTCGACTTGGCACAGCATTTGCAAGCCTACATCTTGTTGAAAGGCCACTATTCGGCCTTGTGCCTGCCCTCGGGAAAGGTGTATTTCAATTCCACGGGCAATGCGGGAATGGCCACTGCCGGCAGTGGCGATGTGCTTACGGGTATCATCACGGGGCTGCTTGCACGTGGATATGCACGCGAAGATGCCTGCATCGTGGGTATGTACCTGCACGGATTGGCCGGCGACTTGGCCGAAAAACAAGTGGGAAAGGAAGGCCTTATGGCTGGCGACATCGTGGCACAACTGCCGCAGGCGTTCAAGTTCTTGGGGTGATTTTCAGGGAAAAGTAGGATGATTCGGACAAAGTCGGGCAAAGTCGGATAAAGTCGGACTCGTCGGACAAAGCCGTGATTGCCGGCAACATCAACCCAATCCAGAGGGTGTTACCCCCTCTCTTCTCGCCCTTTCGCCCTTAAAAAACAAGCCACATTTTCCCTCATCCCCACAAAAAGGGTTGGGGGGAAGGTCGATTAATCAGTAATTATATATGAAACATTTTTTCGTTACCATTGCAACCTTGGCCTTGACGGCTGTTTCGAGCATGGCACAAGGCACTGCTCCGACAGAAGGCATCGCCTATTTCTTACCCAAAACGGGGATTAGACTGGCCGTGCTGGTGGAAAAAACCACCTATACGCCCGGCGAATTGGCTATGTATGGCGAAAAGTACATGAAGCTTTTCAACACGCCCATGCAGAAGTCTACCGAATATCGAATTGTGTCTATCAACATCAGCGACTATGGCACGCCCGACTCTACCAAGCATTATGTGGCTGCGATGGACAAGAAACACAGCATCTCTGATGTGCGACTGGCCGACAACGGCCTGCTGCTGGCCATCAATGCCATTCCGCCTACGCCCAAACAGCCCAAAAACTTTGTGCCGGCACGGACAAAAAAGCCGCTTAACCCGAAGGATTTCATGAACCAAGACATCCTCTCGGCTGGCTCGTCGGCGAAGATGGCCGAACTTATTGCCAAAGAGATATACGACATACGCGACAGCCGCAACCAACTTTCGCGCGGACAGGCCGACGCCATGCCCAAGGATGGCGAGCAACTGCGGCTGATGCTCAACAACCTGGACCAGCAAGAACGTGCGCTGTTGCAGGTGTTTGAGGGTACTACGGTGAAGGACACCACCGAAACCATCATCAACTTTGTGCCCACCAAGCCCGTTGAGCGCGAGGTGCTGTTCCGCTTCTCGCGCCATTATGG
This sequence comes from uncultured Prevotella sp., assembly GCA_905373605.1. Lineage (GTDB taxonomy): Bacteria > Bacteroidota > Bacteroidia > Bacteroidales > Bacteroidaceae > Prevotella. The sequence goes on along the minus strand of CAJPTO010000076.1, from coordinate 138 downwards.
CATGGCCGACAAGGATGATTTGGGGGCTGCTCCTTATTATATATCCGTGGAAGACTTGCATTCGATACCCGCCATGCAGGCTTCCATCGACCGCGGAAAGATTAAAGACAACGCCGGGGTGTACGTTAACTTGCCCGG
>CAJPTO010000075.1 GCA_905373605.1 uncultured Prevotella sp. | reverse complement strand
CTGTATGTGAGCACGGGCGTGGATCTTTCGGCCGTTAAGGCCATCAAGGGCGAAGATGCAGGCTTTAAAGCTCCTGCGTTCTGCCAGGTTAAGGTTGGCGAGCGGTGTGCTTTCTTTGAAGCTCCTGCCGGATGGAAGGGCACAATAACCTGCTGGCAATGGGACAAACAATACAATTACACGGGTAACCAATGGCCAGGCGTGGCTTGTACCGAGGTAGGAACTACGGACAATGGCACAAAGGTGTGGAAATGGACGTGGAATAAGAACAAAGCAGCAAACCCAGCTGGCAACGAAGGCATCATCTTCAGCAACAACGGTAACCCGCAAACGGGCGACTTGCCTTTCGAAAACGGCGGTTATTACACAGAGGAAGGTATGCAAGGCGTGGTGAAACCTGTAACAACAGGCATCAAGCGTCCCTTTCAAAAAACGCCCTCGACCAAGAAAACACCGGTCTACTCGATAGACGGAAGGGTTGTAGGGCATACAGCAAACGTGGATGAAGCCTTGAAGACACTGCCCAAGGGCGTGTATATCATCGGTGGAAAAAAGCATGTGGTGAGGTAGCGTGTTGCTCATCGCTACTTCACAGCTAAGAAAGCAGTGGCGCACGCGTAGTTGTTTGTCAACGCGCAATGCCGCAACAGGCCCATAAGCTTACCCAAGCATTGGGCTTATACATAGCAATCGCCTTGTTGATGCAAGTGGTAACGCTGCTATCTGTTGCATCAACAAGGCGATTGCTTGTTTTCGTCCGCGTCATTTGGTGCGTTCAGCAGACCTCATGTATGCACTTGGTCGCGCTGTTTGATGAATATTGAACGGTGCTTCTCACACATGTCGTAACGGCTGTTCGGGATAAGTGCCACAAGGAAGCCTTCCCACCACGTGTGGGAAGTTGGCAAAGTCGTCATTCAACGCGGAAAACTTGCTGAAAACATCTTGGATGACATGCCGAACAAGCCTATGCGCTTCACGCGCTTTCAGCGGTGTATAGTTTCCGTTCTTTCCAATAAGCGGTCGCCAGATCGTGCAAACAAGTATGTCCAACGGAGCTATCAAATAGTGCGAGCTATTGTCTTCGCGACTTGTTGCGGCTGGCATCGATGCGCAAGAAGATGAAAAGCAAAAGCGTGAAGCCCCATAAGCTGGAGCCGCCATAGCTGAAGAACGGCAAGGGAATGCCGATTACGGGCGTAAGTCCCAACACCATGCCCACATTGATGAAGACATGGAAGAGGAATATGCTCAACACACAATAACCATAGATGCGGCCGAACTTGAATGGTTGGCGTTCGGCCAGCTTGATGAGGCGCAATATGAGGGCGAGGAAGAGCAGGAGAACAGCGGCCGAACCCACAAATCCCTCTTCTTCGCCAACGGTGCAGAAGATGAAGTCGGTGTCTTGTTCGGGTACGAACTTCAATTTTGTTTGCGTGCCGTTAAGAAATCCCTTGCCTTTGAGTCCGCCCGAGCCAATGGCAATCTCGCTTTGGTGCACGTTATAGCCTGCTCCGGCGAGGTCTTCTTCCAAGCCTAGCAACACGTTGATGCGTACACGCTGGTGAGGTTCCATCACATCGTTGAGCACATAATCGACAGAATAGAAGAACATCACTGAGCCAACGGCGAAGAGTGCCACGTAAAGATAGTTGCGAACACGCGCGCTGAGCCAACGAAATAGCAGCCAAAACACCAAGGCACCAGTGAGAACAAGCTGTACAAGGGTGACATCGAAGGGTAAAACATACCTAGAAGCCAGCAAACAAAGGCAGGTGAAGAGCAGGCCAAGCAGCACAAGGCGCGTTGTTCGGCCGCGATCGGGGGTGTAACTGCGCACCATGCCCAGCGTAAAGAGCTGTACGAGCAGCAAAACGATGAAGCGTCCGAGCGAAGTTGGCGTGTCCCAGAGCATCACTTGCTCGAAACGCACGCCCACAACGAAATAAACCACCATAGCGACGCCCGTGAAAAGGAAGCTCCCCGACATGCCTTCGCGATAAAACATGAGAAAAAAGGAGAGGTAGACCAAGGCCGAACCTGTTTCTTTTTGCGCCACGATGAAGAGCATGGGCAAGATGACCACTAAGCAAGCGGATGCAAAATTCTTCCAATTGCTCATGGTGAAGCCATAGATGCTCATCAGTTTGGCCACGGCTAAGGCGGTGGCAAACTTGGCAAACTCGGCCGGTTGCAGCCGCAAAGGGCCAAGAACGAGCCACGAGCGCGAGCCTTTTATCTCGTGGGGATTGAAGATGGTGGCGAAAAGCAAAAGCAACATCGCCCCGTAGATGACGAAGGCAAAGGTTTCGTAGAAGCGGTCGTCGAGGGTAAGCAGCACAAAGCCCAGGCATATCGACGTGCCAATCCACACAATCTGCATGCCCGAGCGAGTTTCTAGGCTGAAGATGTCGGTGTCGCCATAGGTGTAACTGGCACCACAAACGCTTACCCAGCCGAAGACAAGCAAGGCAAGGTAGATGCCAACGGTCCACCAGTCTAGCGAACCAAGCATGCTGGGTTGCCTATCTGTTGGTCTTGCCATAAGCAATCCTCCTACTTTGGTAAACACTTGCTTGCGCTTCGGATGCGGGCGAGAGCTTACCATTGATATATTGTTCCATCATGAGCGAGCCAATAGGCACGCCGTAGGTGGCTCCGAAACCACCATTCTCCACATATACGGCAATGGCAATCCTGGGATTGTCCATCGGTGCGAAGCCCATGAACACGGAATGGTCTTGTCCGCGGTTCTGTGCTGTACCTGTTTTGCCGCAAACAAGATAGTCTGAGCGGTTTGCAGCGTGGCAAGTGCCGCCAACGACAGACGCTCGCATTCCTTGCACCACATATTCGTAAGCCTTACGGTTGGCCTTTGTGTAATGCCGGCGGCGATAAAGCGTGTCTAGCGGTTCGTCTTGCACCTTACGCACCACGTGGGGCACGTAATAATATCCGCGATTGGCTATTGTTGCGCTGAGATTAGCAATTTGCAGCGGGGTAAGGTTCACTTCTCCCTGTCCAATAGAAATACTGATGATGGTCAATCCGTTCCACGAGCCCTTGTAAGCCTTGTCATAGAAGGCAGCATTGGGTATCAGTCCGCGCTTTTCTCCCGGCAAGTCGATGCCCAGTTTGTAGCCAAAGCCCATGCTCACCATGTAATCGCGCCAAGTGTTCATGGCATCTTGCACGCTACGATAGTGTCGGCGGTTGCCAATCATCTTGAAAAGTCCCCAGCAAAAATAGCTGTTGCACGAGGTGCAAAGGGCCTGTACGAGGTTTGTTGGCGAGGCATGCCCGTGGCATCCCACGTGCAATCCGCGGTAATTGAAGCCGTGTGCACAGGGGAAGAGCGTGTTTTGGTCGATGATGCCTTCGGTCATATAGGTGAGACCTTGGCTTGTTTTGAAGGTTGACCCCGGTGGATATTGCCCCATGATGGAACGATTGAGCAAGGGTTTCCACACATCGCGCGACAAAGCAAGGTGGTTTTTGCCCCTTTGCCTGCCCACCATGATGCGCGGATCGTAGCTAGGTGACGACACCATGCACAGCACTTCGCCCGTGGAAGGCTCAATGGCCACGATACTTCCTATCTTTCCTTCGAGCAAACGTTCGCCCAAAGCCTGAAGTTTGATGTCGATGCTCAGGGTAAGGTTCTTCCCAGCCACAGGTTTTCGGTCGAGTTTGCCGTTCATATACTTGCCTTGAATGCGGCCATGAGCATCCCTGAGAAGTATCTGCACGCCCTTTTCGCCTCGCAATTGCTCTTCGTAACTGCGCTCGACACCCAGCTTTCCGATGTAATCTCCAGGCTGATAATAGTCGGAGTTCTCCACATCGGCCTTCGATACCTCGGCCACGTCGCCCAGAACATGTGCTGCGTAGGGGTATTGGTATTGGCGAATGCTGCGTTTTTGGACGTAGAAGCCAGGGAAACGGAAAATCTTTTCTTGGAAAACACTGAACTCCTTGTCGGACAATTGGCTCATGAAAAGCTGTTCGGTGAAGCGCGAATAGCCAGGATTTTTGCTTCTGTCCTTGATGTCGTCCATGCGTTTGATGAAATATTCCTTGGTAATGCCCAAGGCATTACAAAACTCGAGAGTGTCCAGTCGGCCTTTCTCTTCGTTCATCACCACCATGATGTCGTATGCGGGCTGGTTATACACGAGCAATTGTCCGTGCCTGTCGGTGATGGCGCCGCGCGATGGGAACTCGATTTTCTTGAGAAAGGCGTTACTGTCGGCGTTTTTCTTGTAGTCGTCGCTGAGCAATTGGAGCGTGAACAGGCGGATGAGGTACACCGTAACAATGAAAACAGCGACCCCACCGATAACCAATCGTCTTTTGTCTAGTTCGAAATCTTTCACGCCTGCTATTCCTTATCTGCTCCTAAGATTGTCTAACACCATCACAAGAACAAGTGTGAGCAGGGTGCTGCCGCCCACACAAAAGAGCCATTGCATCCAATTGAAGAACGAGAAGGCCTCCAAGGAGAAGAACAGCAAGCAATAAGTGAGGATGATGATGAAGGCAAAAAACATATATCGGCCGAAACCCAACACCTTGATGCTGGGAACGAGGTCTTCGGCACTTTCCCTTTGGATGAAAAGGTCCAAGAGGTAAGGCCGCAACAATGCCACCAGCGTGAGCGAAGCGGCAGCCACGCCAGGCGTGTTGGAGAACATGTCTACCCCTATTCCCATGGCAAAGGCCCAAAGGAGCATGCCCCACTTGGGGTAGTTTCGGGGAAAGAGCAACACCATATATATATATAGCAAGGGTGTTGCGCTGTCGAAGAGGTGCACTTGGTTGAGCACCAGCACCTGCACCAACAGGAATACGAGGAAAGTCCCCAATGTTTTCAATACGCCTATGGTCATGTCTGTTTTCTTTCTCTCCGCGTTATGGCCTTGATGGCCTTGATTTGTGTATGTGTTCAGCTTGTTGGTGGCTGATGTTGCCTGATGATTGCCGGCTGATGTTGCCTAATGATTGCTGGCTGATGCGCAAGCTTAAGACAGCTGCGAAGCGGCAATGGCGCATGCGCACAGGCTATTGCGATGCCTGTTAGGCAGATGCAAGCCAGCAATGTGAGGCCTATTCGCGCTTCACCTTAAGCGAGTCTTGCACGGCGCGCATCATCTGCAGGCGCTCTTCCATGCCGGCATTGTCTATTACACACACATCGCGCAGCTTGCCAAAATCGGTAGCCAGCCTTATTTGCAGGCGATAAGACAATCCGTTGGGCGAGTTGAACACGTGAAGTATCTTTCCCACCATCACACCCGGTGGGAATATCGACGAATATCCACTTGTCACCACGTTCATACCCAGAGCGAAGCGTGCATGTCGCGGCACATCGTCTACATAAGCGATGCCGGGGTCGCCCCCGTTCCAGTGCAAATAGCCGAAATAACCGCGCCCCCTGATCATACAACTGATGTTGGAGTGCGAGTTAAGCACGGGAATGACCACCGAATAGTTTCTTGACACGAGGTAAACCACGCCTACAACACCCGTTCCACAGGCCACGCCCATGTCTTTCTTGATGCCGTCGGCCCATCCTTTGTCGATGGTGATGAAGTTGTCTTTCTTGTCAAGCGAGTTGCTCACCACCCTAGCGGGATAAAGTTTGAAGCCTTCGAGAGCCTGTTTCTGTGTTTGCGCCACGTCCAGGCTGTCGTGTTTGGCCTTGGTGAGCTTCTCTTGCATGGCCACGAGCTGCTGTTCAAGCTGCAAGTTGCGCTGTGTAAGCTCCTTATTGACCTGCGTGAGCGAGAAAAACGTCTCTATCCACGAGTTGGCCTCGTACACTTTCCCCACCACTTCGTTGGCCGAAGAAAACCATACGCTGCCTTGGTAGCTGTTATATTGGAACAACAGCACCACACTTGCAACCTCCAGGGCCAGAAACAGGAACCAATGGTTGTACCGCGCTATGAATGCAAAGAGGTTGCGCATGCGCTTATCTCATGAGGAACGAGAACCGCTCTACGTTTTTCAATGCGATGCCAGCACCCTTTGCCACACTGTGCAATGGGTCTTCGGCGATATGGAAGGGGATGCTAATCTTTTCTTGCAGTCTTCTGTCTAGTCCGCGCAGCAAAGCTCCGCCGCCAGTTAGGTAGATACCATTCTTCACGATGTCGGCATAGAGTTCGGGCGGCGTGTTCTCCAAAGCCGAGAGCACGGCATTCTCAATCTTGGCAATTGTTTTGTCCAAGCAGTGGGCTATTTCTTGGTAGCACACCGGCACTTCCATTGGAAGGGCGGTAATTCGGTTAGGACCGTGCACCACATAGTCTTCGGGAGCCTCCTCACCAAGGTCGGTAAGGGCCGAGCCTACGTGTATTTTGATGCGTTCTGCCATGCGTTCGCTCACCTTCACATTGTGTTGGCGGCTCATATAGTCTTGAATTTCCGCGGTAAGGTCGTCGCCAGCCACGCGAATGGAGTTGTTCGACACGATGCCGCCCAGCGAAATGACAGCAATCTCCGTAGAACCACCGCCGATGTCTACAATCATGTTTCCCTCGGGTGCTTCAACGTCGATGCCGATGCCGATGGCAGCAGCCATAGGTTCGAAGATAAGGTACACATCGCGGCCGTCGGCGTGTTCAGCCGAGTCGCGAACGGCGCGCAATTCCACTTCGGTGCTACCCGAGGGAACGCCGATAACCATCCTTAGTGAAGGCGAGAACAAGCGGCTACCCGTATGCACCATCTTGATAAGCCCGCGCATCATCTGCTCGCAAGCGGTAAAGTCGGCGATAACGCCATCTCTCAGTGGCCGTACAGTTCGAATGTTCTCGTGCGTTTTCTCGTACATCAGCTTCGCACGTTCGCCCACGGCAATCATCTTGTCGGTTCTTCTGTCGAGCGCAACCACAGACGGCTCGTCAACCACAATCTTATCATCGCTGATAATGATGGTGTTGGCCGTTCCAAGGTCCATAGCAATCTCTTGCATGAAAGAAAAAAATCCCATGTCTTCTTTGTTTTCTGTTGATAGGACCATAGCACACCGCCATTGTTCATCGCCATCAAGCCACCAGTGGCAAGCTTAGCCGAGCTGATGTTGCACTTGGCGTGTCGTAAGTCCGTGTTATGTTATACTTTTATTTCTCGTTTTTATCTTGTTCGATCGTGCCGTTCAGCTCGTTCGTTGCGTTGGCTTTAGCCCTCACTGCCTTCAAACCAGGCATGTATGGCCTTGTCGTAGTGGCTGCTCACGCCGAAAGCGCGTGTGGCAAAGGCGCGCCGCTGTTCCAAAGTGGTGTTCGCGCCATTGGCATTCAGTATGTCTAGCAGCATGCCATACTCGTTTTTGCTGGGAACAATCACCACATCGTTGAAGTTTTTCGCTCCCGCCCTGATGAGCGAAATGCCTCCAATGTCAATTTTCTCGATGATGTCGGCTTGGCTTGCGCCGGTGGCAACGGTTTCTTCGAAAGGATAGAGGTCCACAACCACCAAGTCGATGGGCTCGATGTGGTATTGTTTCATTTGATTTTGGTCTTCGGGGTTGTCACGGCGCGCCAGTATTCCTCCGAACACCTTAGGGTGAAGGGTTTTAACCCTGCCGCCCAAGATGGAGGGGTAAGCGGTTACGTCTTCCACTGCGCCACATTCGTAGCCCAGTTCTTCGATAAACTGGCGTGTGCCTCCCGTAGACAGAAATCTAACACCCTCATCGTTGAGTTTGGCGAGCAGCTCATTGAGTCCGTCTTTGTGGAAAACGGACACGAGTGCCGTCCTAATCTTCTTTGTTTCAGTCATAAACCTGTTTGAGTTGTGATATTCGAGTTGCAAAGTTACGAAAAACATCGAAGAGTAGGACAATGGATTGGGTAAAAAACACATTATATATATTAAAAAAGATAAGTTTGCCTGATTGTGCAGGTTGTAGTTTGCTTCGCAATGCCTTTGGGCGCGAACGGCAATGTGGCTTTCGACATGTGCGCCAAGCAAGTTCGACATCCAGAAAAAACAAGCAGGCAGGGTTGACACGGCCGCCGAAAAGCGAGCCACTTAAAAAAATTAACGCTCCGCGTTTGCCCATCACGATAATAATGCTTAAATTTGCAATAACCTAATCGCACATCATTATATATGCAATATACAATCGTTGCCCCCGAAAGGCTAAGAGTGGAGGTCACACTCCCTGCCTCGAAAAGCATAAGCAACAGGGCTCTCATCATGCATGCCCTGTCTGGCAGTTCTTCTCTGCCGCAGAATCTATCGAATTGTGACGACACTCGCGTCATGGTGCGTGCGCTTACCGACATGCCGAAAAACATTGACGTGCGCGCTGCAGGCACTGCCATGCGGTTTATGGCCGCCTTCCTGAGTTGCCGCAAGGGCGAACACACCCTCACAGGAACGCAACGCATGCGCCAACGCCCCATAAAACCCCTCGTGGACGCACTGAGATACCTCGGCGCACGTATAGAATACGAGGCCAAGGAGGGCTATCCGCCCATACGCATCTACGGGAAACCGCTGGAAGGGGGGCGCGTGGAGATGCCAGGCGGCATCAGCTCGCAATTCATTTCGGCATTGCTGATGATTGCCCCTTCGCTGAAAAAGGGGCTGGAACTGAAGATGACCGGCCAAATTGCATCGCGCCCTTACATCGATCTCACGCTCTGCATGATGCGCGAATATGGTGCTAAGGCCGAATGGACCGACATCGACGCCATCAGTGTGAAGCCGGGGCAATACAAACCGCGGCAATACAGCATCGAAAGCGATTGGAGTGCGGCATCCTATTGGTACGAGATGGTGGCGTTGAGCCAAGATCCAGAAACGACGGTTGAGCTTGAAGGGCTGAGCGAAAGCTCCAAACAGGGCGACTCCGTTGTGCGGCACATCTTCTCTTTGCTTGGCGTTAAGACCATCTTCTCAAAGCATGCAGCAGGAGAACTTACCAAAGTGACGCTCAAAAAGCTGCGAACAAGGCTGCCCAAGCTGGAATACGACTTCGTGAACTCGCCCGACTTGGCGCAAACGCTCGTCGTGACATGCGCCATGATGGGCGTGCCTTTCCACTTCAAAGGCCTTTCGAGCCTACGAATAAAAGAAACAGACCGCATTGAGGCCCTAAAAAAAGAAATGGCCAAGCTGGGGGTTGTGCTGCGCGAGATGGCAGAAGGCGAGCTGGCTTGGGACGGAATGCGGTGCCGACCTTCAGGCGAGGCCTTCGACACCTACGAAGATCACCGCATGGCATTGGCCTTTGCGCCCGTGGCCTTGGTTAATAAGGAAGTGAAAATAAACCAACCCGGCGTGGTAAGTAAGTCGTATCCGCAGTTTTGGAGCGACCTTCGAGAGTCGGGATTTGAAATAAAAGAGACATAGACAATGCACATACTACTGTTGGCCTTGCTGGGCTTAGCAATATTTGCGGCCGTGTTGGGACTGTTCGCGCACAAAAACGCGAACGAGCCTGATGTGGTCAAGGCCGACAATGCATCGTGCGCCACTTGCTCGGGCGAAGACGAACGATGCCAACACGACTGTATGCTGGAGGCTGCTGTGCGCGATGTGGAATATTACGACGACGAAGAACTGGACAAATACCGAGGAAGAGACTCGGACGACTATACCGACAGCGAGGCTGAAGAGTTTGCCGAGGTGTTCTACACCATGCAGCCCAGTGATGTTAGCGGATGGAATCGCAGCCTTATTCTGCGCCAAATAAACCTGCCAAACCAGCTGAAAGACGAGGTGATTATGGTTATCAACGACACCAAGACGGCCTAACAGGCCCATGCATTAACTCGCTAATGGGTCAATTTGTCAACTGACATCGCCCTTGTCAACTCGCTAACTGGTGAACTTGTCAACTGACAAAGCCCTTGTTAACTCGTCAACTGGTCAACTAGTCAACTGGCGAAGCCCTTGTTAACTCGTAAACTGGTCAACTTGTCAACTGGCGAAGCCCGTGTTAACTCGTAAACTGGTCAACGTGTCAACTGGCGAAGCCCGTGTTAACTCGTTAACTGGTGAACTTGTCAACTGGCGAAGCCCGTGTTAACTCGTTAACTGGTCAACCAGTCAACTGGCAAAGCCCTTGTTAACTCGTTAACTGGTGAACTTGTCAACTGGCTCAAAGAATTGATTTATCACTTCTCTTGCCAGCTAGTTAGCACATTCTTATCCGTACCATGCCGCTGGTACTGTTGATACCAGTTGCTGGTAGTGTGGCTACCAGATGATGGTAATGTGGCTACCAGTCGGTGGTATCAAGGCTACCAGCCGCTGGTAGTGTGAATACCGGCCGTTGGTAATAGGCAAAGATGGTGGAAATACGCGTCCTCATGCAAAGGTTGTTCTTTCCAAGAGCAAGTCTTTTTGGGGCCACGACCTCGTCAATTTGTCAACAAGTCTACAAGTATCGCTCCCGCTAACTCGTTAACTAGTCAGCTTGTCAACTGGCGAAGCCCTTGTTAACTCGTTAACTGGTCAACTAGTCAACTGGCGAAGCCCTCGTTAACTCGTTAACTGGTCAACCAGTCAACTGGCGAAACCCTTGTTAACTTGTCAACTTGTTAACTCGTCAACTAGCGAAGCCCTTGTCAACTCGTTAACTGGTCAACTAGTCAACTGGCGAAGCCCACGCAACACCCCGCAAAGCGCAGCCCCTTGCGTCCAACAAATAAGTGTGAAACAGATTTTTTGAATGAACATATTAGAATACTCCTTCTTTCAGAACGCCCTCCTAGGCTCGCTCTTAGCCAGTGTGCTGTGCGGGTTTATCGGCACATACATCGTCACAAGGCGGCTGGTGTTCATCAGCGGCGGCATCACACATGCCTCATTTGGCGGCATCGGGCTAGGCGTATTCTTAGGCATCAACCCCATACTCTCGGCCTTGGTGTTCTCTGTTCTCAGTGCTTTCGGCGTGCAATGGATGTCGCGAAGAGGCGATGTGCGCGAAGATTCCGCCATTGCCGTGTTTTGGACCTTCGGCATGAGCCTAGGCATTATCTGCTGTTTCCTCTCACCTGGCTTCATGCCCGACCTTCCTTCGTTCCTTTTCGGCAGCATCCTCACCATCAGCCAGCCCGACTTGTGGCTGCTCTTCGTGCTGCTTGTGGTGGTAGCCGTGGTGTTCGCACTGCTCTACCGCACAATATTGAGCGTGGCTTTCGATGCCGACTTCGCCCGTTCGCAACGCCTTCCCGTGGCTTTTGTGGAGTATCTCATGATGGCTCTCATAGCCATGACCATCGTAGGCACGCTTCGCATGGTGGGCATTGTGCTTAGCATCAGCCTACTTACCATCCCACAGATGTCGGCCAACGTGCTAACACGCAACTTCAAACGCATGATTGTGTGGAGCATCCTCATCGGTTGGGCCGACTGCCTGATGGGCCTGGGCCTCTCTTACGCCCTCAACGTGCCCTCGGGAGCATCCATCATCTTCGTGAGCATTCTTGTCTACCTCGTGTTGAAGGTAGGCAACATCGTCATAAAAAAACGCCAACGCCAACTTGAAACCCTCTAAACGCACATATCGCCTCACGTTGTGGCTCGCCCTTGCGTTGCTGCTCGCTGCCTGTTCGGCCAGTAAGAACACGGCACGCAGCCGCTGGTGGCAGTCGTTCAACACGCGTTACAACGTTTATTACAATGGGAACATGGCCTACATTGACGGCATGTTGGAGAAAGAAAACGGCAACCGGGACAACTACACCGAACTGCTGCCCCTCTACACCGTATCTAATAAAGGAAGCAAAGAACTGGGAAAGGGCAACTTTGAGCGCGCCATTCTCAAAAGCGAAAAAGCCATACAGCTGCACAGCATCAAGCGAAGGCCCACGTGGGATAAGAAAAGGCGAAAGACACAGAGCGACATCGAATGGCTGAACCGCCGCGAATACAATCCTTTCATGTGGCGCGTGTGGATACTGATGGGGCGTTCGCAGTTTCATAAAGGCGACTTCGACCAGGCTGCAAGCACATTCGCCTACATGTCGCGCCTTTATCGCACCCAACCACACATCTATGCCAAGGCACAAGCGTGGCTCGCAAAGACTTATGTAGAACAAGGATGGATGTACGATGCCGAGGATGTGATACGCAACATGAGCCGCGACTCGATGGACTGGCGCGCTGTGAAGGAGTGGGATTACAC
>CAJPTO010000074.1 GCA_905373605.1 uncultured Prevotella sp. | reverse complement strand
AGGAAGATTAATGCCTTGATAAGGACATGTGTTTGACTTTTCGAAACGCGTGAGAGGGATGACCGCCGTTAACAATGCTTGTGGCCAGATTGCCGAAGACCGTGAGTTCTTCTACCACTACGATTGCGAAGGCAACCTTGTGTTCAAAGAGTTCAAGGAAATGGCATTGCGTGGCGGCATTGTCGCACCTATTAATAAGGAGCGGCTAGAAGCAGGGCTTGGCATCCGTTTCCGTGCTTTCGGCACAGGCTGGCGTTACGACTGGCAGAGCGACGGTATGCTCGCGCGTGTTGTATGTCCCGACGGCAAGGAAGTGTCATTCGCATACGATGCCCTTGGCCGCCGCATCCGCAAGTCTTTCGCAGGAACCACCACCCACTTCGTGTGGGACGGCAATGTTCCCTTGCATGAATGGACCGAAGAAGCAGAAGAAAGCATGGTCACCTGGCTCTTCGAGCAAGACACGTTCGTGCCAGCCGCCAAGCTTGTTGCCAACGGCGGCTGCTTCTATATTGTGTCTGATTATCTCGGCACTCCCCTACAGGCCTACGACAAGCAGGGCAACAAGGTACGGGAACAGGAACTGGGCATCTACGGTAGGCAAAGGAAACGGCCATCGGCGTTCATTCCTTTCAAGTACCAAGGGCAATACGAGGACGCTGAAACGGGAATGTACTATAATCGTTTTAGGTATTACGACCCGAAGGCTGGGAGTTATGTCAGCCAAGATCCGATTGGGGTGGCAGGAGGAAACCCCACCTTGTATGGGTATTGTTTTGATACAAGTACGCAAATAGACCCATTCGGTCTAGGTACATTTGGAGTTAATCAATCTGTTTACGTTCTTTATAACAAGACAGATGTTGTGAATGGAGTACCTGTAGAAGGAGCAAAACCATATTATGTTGGGATAAGTAAAGATTCAGGCATACGATTAGGACAACACACGAATACACATAGATTTGATCCTGAAACTGATGTAAAAATCGATTTGCACAAGAACATAGACTATGCTAAGGCAAGAGCATATGAGCAGTATTATATTGAAAAGTATGGAACAATTGATAAAACGAATCCAAAGACCAACCAGCAAAATTCTTTTAGGCACCCTCGAACAGATACGAGAGGAAAGCCTATTGAAACAGAATATAACAAAATAAAATCTCATTATATTATGAATAAAATTATCGTTAATGCAGGAGATATATTCTGTATACCTCTATTTATGCCAAAAGATGACTGGAAATTAAAGATTAAGCTGTCAGATAAAGACTTAGATAAAAAATTTGCATTTGGAAGGGTTATAGAAACGAGTTCCTCTGTTTTGGTAGAAATATTAAAAAAAATAGGCTCTGCAAAAACAAGCATACACGAAATAGAGAATTCGGGTATTCTCTTTTCTCCATTACAAATTTTTTGGGATGGTGTCATAAAAAAAAGATGGCGAATAATTGGGGAAACAGAAAATTACGACAAGTATAAACACTCAAATTATAAAAATCTAAAAATGATTTTTGGCACTGATGGTAATTTCCGTTTGAGGAATTTTAGCACACAAGAAGAGGTTTCAATTACAAGAGAGAATTTTAAACAATATGAATTTTCGATAGTTTGGTTTCCTATTGATTTAGAAAATAGAATATTAAAAGCTATTCAGTAAAGAAGCCATTTCGATTAAATAGGATGTTTACTATATCAAGTAATGCTTACAGATCACAGAATTGTAATAAAACAAATAAAGGATAAGTTTGGTTCAAAATTATCTTATATTCCAAGTACACATAAAGGGAAGTATGATTTACCGCTATTTAAGGATAGGGACACTGGTGTATTATTTGTTTATATACCAGAAGGGGATTATTATATGGGCCTCTCTGAAGAAGAATATAATGATATTCTTAAACTAACAAAGGATCCTAACATTTCAATCGAAGAGATGCGACCTGTACGGAGAATCCATCTTAATCCATTTTTAATCAGTGCTACTCCCATATTAAATACGCATATAGTAAAATATAATGTGATATTTAATAAAAACATAGAAGTAGAAGAAACTGATCACAGTCCTTTTTTCTGTGATTATTTACAGGCAGAGTCTATTGCAAACGATTTGCTATCTGAAATTCCCAATGAAAAAGAATGGGAATACTTCTGTCGCGGTGGAAATCAATCTGTTTTTTGCTTTGGAAAAACTCTTCCCAATGAAATAGAATTAGAAAAATGGTTGTGCTGGGATCTCTCATCGTTAGACAAGTTGAATTGTAATGATTTTAATTTATATGGGCTATTTTTTGGAGAATGGTGCTCTAACGACTTTACATATAGCCTCGAAGACAATTCCAATGCCGTGAGTGGGTCTAAAACAATAAAAGGAGGGGGTGCATATTTTTGGCCATGGCAAGATGAAGAATGGGTTTATTGTATATCCGCTTTTAGAATGCCCTCTAAAGACCTGATTGAAAATAAGGCTGCATTTAGATTAAAAATGGAGATTTGACTGCAATTAAAACGCCAGTTCAGGATAAGGAACAACTCCTTTTGCGAAGTCTTTTGTCGCGATGAGGGGGTGATTTATTCAACTACCGCGAAGCAGTTGGCATAATGACTGGTTATTAACCCGAACTGGCGTATTAAGAGCAATTAAAAATGCTCTCATGCCTAGTATCGGTACGTCATGCTTTTTATATCGCACAGTTAATATCAGTAAGCTTATTTCGATAGGTTATCCCTCATTCCATTCACCTTCACTGTTCAGCCGCAATTGAATTAGCATAACAAAAACGACACATGATTAAATGACATCAAACAGCAATGCACCAGGGGGAACTGCTTTTGGAAGCGTGCAACACGAGCAAAACCATTCTGTACGCGGGGAGAAACGAGAGCGCAGAGGCCTTCAACACACCTGTATATAGCGTGAACCAGTCGCTTTCATCATCAACAAGACACCTGTCTCTCCCGATTTATTGTCCACCTTGTAAAATAACAAAGCCACCAGGCCGCGTCGCTTCCACAGATGGAAACACCCGGCCTGGTGGCTTTTGGAGTTTTGTTAAGCAGTGACGAGGTCGCACAAATAGCTTGTCGTGACCCGTCCGCCTACATTTACTTCTTGTCTTCTAGGGGCATCATGGTAACCTGGATGCGGTTTCCAGCCTTAAGAACGTCCTTCACAAAGTTGCTGATGCTCTGGGGTGTCTGCTTTGACACCAACGCTTTGTAGTCGGTATGCGTATCGATGCCATATCGGTACCATGTACCGATAACGCCAGCCCAATAGCTATTGGTTTTTTCTTCGTCTTCCACCTCTTTCAACATGTACTCTTTCACCTTGGCAAGCATTTCGGGATCGCATTGTTTGGTGATGTTCGTCACCTCGTCGCGCATGATTTGCAGGGCCAAGTCGGCCTTTTCGGGCTTCATGGGGCAATAGGCAAAGAGGGTAACGTTGTGGTAATTGTCGTCGATGGTGGCTTGTCCGGCCGCGCCGCAAGTGTAAGCAGCACTGGCTTCTTCCCTAATTTTCTTGAGGTAAATCATGCTAAGCACCTGCCCGGCGATACTTGCCTTGATGGCATTTTCGGTGGTATAGGGAATGTCTTCGCTGAACCACACCATGTAGGCATTAGCTTTTGCCGTTTCCATCTTGCGCTTGAAGTCGTTGTTGATGATGCCTTTCTTCATGAAAACAGCTTGCTTGCTGTTGGCGTTTGCACCCTTCGAGGGCAACGAACCGAGGTAACGTTCGAGCAGCGGGCGAATGGTAGCCTCGTCGAAGTTGCCCACAATGAGGAACCTCCAGCCGTTGGCATTGGCGGTTCGTTCGGCAGCCATCTTCAGTATTCGGTCGTAATTAATCTTCGAAAGGTCGGCAAGTTCGAGGGGTTTCACGCGTGGATTGTGTCCATATACAGTGGCCGAGAGCGAGTCGCTGAATGCTTGGTCGGGCGAGGTGGCACGGTTTTGCAGGCTCACCTTAAGTCCTTCCATCATGTTGTTGAACGCTTCTTGGTCCTTGTTAATCTTGGTGAAGTGGAGGTAAGCCAACTGGAACATCGTCTCAATGTCTTTCGGTGTGGAGCTACCGCTGACATGCATGCGTTGTTCGCTCATCGAAAGTCCGGCCGAAGCGTTCTTTCCTGCGAGAGCTTTGCTTAGTTCGGTGTTCGAGAAGTTGGCCAATCCGCTGATACCGATGGCATTGTTGAAGACGTTTACGTTAACGAAGTCGGCAGGTCCGTACATCGAACCGCCTTGTCCGCCGTTGCCGCTGAGGGTCACTTCATCCTTCTTGTAGTCGGTTTTCTTCAGCAGAACGGTAACGCCGTTGGAGAGTTTCACCTCGGTGAAGCCGAATTTGGGGTTTTTCTTTTGGCTGACAATCTTGCCGGGTTTGGGCAATTTGGTTATCAGCGGCTCGTTCTTCACATTGTCCACATAAGCCGTGAGGTTGGCCGTGCGCGCGCTTCTTACAGCATCGAGCAACGAAGCCTCGGTGGGATAGGTAAGTCCGGGCTTGTCGGGATTGAAGTTGATGATAACCAAGTTGGTGTCCGACTTCGACACAAGGTCTGCAAACACCTGGTTAACAAATTCCAAGGGGATGTTTGGCACCACCTGTTTCATCGTTTCATAGTAGAACTCGATGGGCGGGATGGGTTCATTCGCCATGAAATGCTCTTTATAGCTGGTGGCGAACTGCTCGGTATAACGTTTGTCTCGGTTGCTGAACATACGGTCGAGTCCGCTGAGCATGGAAGTTTTGGAGCGGTCGTATTCGGTTTTGGTGAAGCCGAATCGTGCGGCGCGCAGTGCTTCTTCGTAAGCAGCCTTAAGTGCTTCTGCCGACAGTTCGGTTGTCTTAGGCGACACCGCGATGGAAAAAGCGTCCTTTGTTTTGGCGAAGATGTAGCTTTCTTCGCTGGCACTGGCCCCCACAAAGGGACATTCGGGCTTCAATGCAGCCTCGGCAAGGCGGTCGTTGAGCAAGCCGATGCCCACGTCTTTCACATATTCGTACACCATGTATTGCACGTCGCCCTTCACCGAGTCGGGTGTGGCGTCGCGTTTCATCATCATCTGCACAACGGTTCTGGTTTGTTCCTTGTCTTTGTCGATGATGACGATGGGCGTATTGTTGTCGGGAACGTTCTCGGCAACCACCGGAGCGGGGTTGGCAGGGTTCTTCATCGGGCCGAAGAGCTTCTTAATCTCTGCTTCAACGTGGTCTACATTCACGTCGCCCACCACGATGATGCCTTGGTTAGTGGGGTGATACCACTTTTCGAAGTAGTCGCGCAGCTCCTTATACTTGAAGTTGTCCACCACGCTCATCAGTCCGATGGGGAAGCGCAGCCCATATTTGGAGCCAGGGTACAGCTTCGGCAGGTTGCGTTCGAACATACGGCTGCTGGCACTGGTGCGCAAACGCCACTCTTCGTGTATCACGCCGCGTTCTTGGTCAATCTCTTTGGGGTCGAGTGTAAGGCTTCCGGCCCAGTCGCGGAGTATGAGCAAGCACGAATCGAGTGCGCTTTGGCGTGTTGTTGGCACGTTATTGATGTTGTAAACCGTTTCGTCGATGGCCGTATAGGCGTTGAGGTCCACACCGAATTTCACGCCGAGGCTTTCGCAATAGCGCAGCAGCGCATCGCCCGGGAAGTGCTGAGTGCCGTTGAAGCACATGTGTTCCAGGAAGTGTGCAAGGCCCCTTTGGCTTTCCTCTTCTTGCAGCGAGCCCACCTTTTGTGCGATGTAAAAGTTGGCACGCTTTTCAGGCCAGTTGTTATAACGAATGTAATAGGTGAGCCCGTTGTCGAGTTTTCCGATGCGAACAGCAGGGTCGCGCGGTATCGGGGGCATCTGCATTTGCGCTTGAACTCCACCGGTGATGGCGAGAAGAGCTAGCGCGAGCAAGTTTCTTAAACGCATAGAATAGTTTATTTTGTTCTTTTAAATGGTAAGCCTAGTGTAAGGCCGTGAGATAATAGGTAGCAAAGATAAGGTTTTTTATGGAATTACGGATATTTACTACGTAATTTTAAGGAAAAATAGGAGTGTTCGTGCAGTTTAGTTCGTGGCGTTGTGCGAAAGGATTGGTGTTGTTTTATTTCGAGTTGCGCAATTTGTCATCCTTTAAGATAATCCGCATTTTCTTCCATTAACAATCGTTAGCGTCACGAATGCGCCAAAAAGACGAATAATGCGGTTTGGGCTGAAAGTGTTGAGAAACATACTCGCAGACCAGTTTTGATGTCATTTATTATGTTTTCAGCCTGAATAGCTTACTAAGAAACAAGGGAATAGGTGTTTTCAGGTCAATTTGGTGTCGGTTAAACTCGCCATTTCGTAACGTAACAAAGCAAACAACGTGCTTACTAATTTTATCAATGTTCAAAAAAAATAACGAAATCGCTTTGCTGGAAGTAAAATAAAACGTAACTTTGCAACATCAGAATAAGAGAAAATAAAATACCCTAGATAATACAAGCCTACGCCGCCCCCGAACACTTCTGCAATGGTATGGGCTTACCATCACAGAACGGGGGCGGGCTGTCAATTAAAAGGGCGATATTACGATGCAAGGATTGTTACTGCTAACAAGATTAGCCATAAGGCGGCATCGAGATGGCTGGGGAAAGAGGACAATCCCCAGCCTTTTAAAAGGACTTTCTTAACCCAAACTCGCGTAGCAGTGCTTTGCAGCCCTCACTTTTGTGGTGACAACCACGTATAAGGTTTCAAATAATCATCCGTGGTGGCGACTTATCCCAGCTTGTGCAGCAGCTCTTCTACATGCTTTTCGGCCATGGCAGGGAATGTTTGCTCTGCAGTCCCATCGCCCATGTTGAGGAAACCGCCGCTAAACACCAGCCCTTTGTAGTTCATGCCGCAGAAAGAGAAGATGGTTTTGAAGCGTTGGTCGAAGTCTTTGATGGTTAATCCCACGTTTCCGCTCTCGTAAACCTCGTTCTTAGTGCCTGCAGTGATGCCAATGATAACATTTTTTCCTTGTAAAGCCGTGCCTTCGCTGCCGTAAGCCCAGCCGTGTGTGTACACTTCTTCTATCCATCGCATGATAAGCGAAGGCATAGAGAACCAAAACAGCGGCACTTGTATTACGATGGTGTCTGCCCAGAGCAGCTTCTCTTGTTCGGCTTTAACGTCGATGTCGTAGTTGGGATAAAGCTTGGTCAGGTTGTCTTCTTTCATTTCGGGCAGCTTCTTTTTCAAATCCTCGATGATAAGCTTGTTAGCCAATGACATTTGTTCGTAGGGATGCCCGGTTACGAGCAGTACGTTTCCTAAATTTGTTTGCATAATTTTGTTTGTTTAATGAATGTGAATATATTTGTTGATGAGTTAACGAGTCGACAAGTTGACTGGTTGAAGAGTTTACTAGTTGACAAGTTCACGAGTTAACGAGTTGACAAGTAGACAAGATAACGAGTTAACGAGTTGATCTGTTAACGAGTTAACAAGTTTGCAAGCCGGCATGTTAACGTTTCTGTGGCTCTCCAGCTGTGTTAAGTTTTGCCGTCAGGCTTGCTTTTGGTCGGTATCCGTCTTCTTTTTTTCTTCTCATACTTGCTCTTTATTATCTCAAACGACTGGCTGATAAGCTTTTTAATCAACTTCGTTTCGGCCGTTGTGACATCGATGCTCACCCACGACTTGGCATAACTGGCGTTGCTTTGATAGGGCGGACCGATGCAATCGTGCGCTTCTTGCAAGCGCACAACGTCTGCTTCACCGCATTTCACGGTGACGCGGCTTAAGTCGTTAATGTCAAAATAGCAAAACATGTGCCGTTTGATGTAAAACACCAAAATATCTTTTGCCGCCTTAAACTGCTGAAAGGGAAACTTCTCTTCCACCTCGGGCGACAACGACAGGCAATAGTTGCGCAGCGTTTCGATGTCCATGTACGTAAAAGCCCTGTTGTGCTACTTCAATTTCCTTCCTTCTGCAAAGGCCTTGCCCACCACATCACCCATCTGGATGTAGCGATTCAGTATGGGGTCGAAGGTGATGAGGTTCATCCGTGCCATGTCGGGCTTGCCGTTCTCATTGAGAAAAGCCTCGTCGCATAGCACGTTCACCACCTCGGCGATGATGTAATAACCCGTTGGGCTCTCGTCCAGCTTCTCTTTGATGCGGCATTCCATCGTCATGGGGAACACGTCGAACACGGGTGCGTCCACGTTTTCGGCCTTAACGGCTCGCCATCCCGTGCGTTCCATCTTGTCGGGCGTCTTGCTCATGCAGGCAATGCCCACATAGTCGGCCGCCACGAGCGTCTCTTTGGTGGCGAAGGCCACGGTGAACTCGCCCTTGTCGTTGAGGTTTTGCGTGGTGTAATGCGCACCCATCGAAATCATAATCATGTCGTTGTCCCATGTTCCTGCCCATGCAGCGTTCATGGCGTTGGGCTTTCCCTCGCTGTTGTACGTGCCTATCACTAGCACTGGCTGCGGCAAAAGCCACGGCTTCTTTCCAAAACTCTTCATGTCTGTCTATATTTTTGTGTGAATGTGCGGCGCAAAAGGGCTGTTCCGCTAAGGCAAAGTTAACATTATTACTTGGAAACGCACCCCCTTTTGGGGCAGAAACAGCGATTGGGGTAGGTTTTTAACCAATTTATATACATGGCTCATAAACAATTAGTTGTACCTTTGCGGCAAGAAAATTGGTCGTATGAAAGATATATTAGAACGCATGCTCGCTGGCGAATGCATATCGCACACCGAGCCAGAATACCCGAAGTTGGCCGCCATGTTCGAAGAGAGCATGCGCATTGTGCACGAGATGAACAGCCGTTACCACACAGGCGAAGAACTCACCGCGCTGCTTTGCCGACTTACGGGCAAAGAGGTAGACCCCTCGGTGCGCATCTTCTTGCCCTTTTACACCAACTTTGGCAAGGCGCTTACCCTTGGAAAGCATGTGTTCATCAATTTTAATTGCACGTTTCTCGACCGCGGCGGCATCACATTAGAAGACGGAGTGTTTGTTGGTCCCAACGTAAACCTGCTTACAGAGAACCATCCCGAGGACCCCAGCGAGCGCAAAAAGGTTTACGCACGGCCCATACTCGTTAAGCGAGGCGCATGGATTGGCACGGGTGCCATCGTGTTGCCGGGAGTTACTATCGGCGAAAATGCCATCGTGGGAGCTGGCTCGGTGGTTACGAAAGACGTGCCAGACAATGCCATCGCCGTGGGAAATCCCGCACGGGTGATAAGAAACATTAAAAAGGACAACTAAACAAATGGATTATGAAGCGAATTAATCAAATTCTGGTCTTCCTCCTTTTGGGAAGCGCATTAATCGTTAACGCACAAAAGAAAATGGACAACAAGACAACAAAATTGCAGCCAACAAGTAAGTGGGACAAGGTTTTCCCGCAGAGCAATAAGGTGGAACACTGCAAGGTGACGTTCCATAACCACTTCGGCATCGAACTGGCTGCCGACCTATACACGCCCAAAGGCGCAACGGGAATGTTGTCGGCCATCGCCGTTAGCGGTCCTTTCGGGGCGGTGAAAGAGCAATCGAGCGGGCTGTATGCACAGACATTGGCAGAACAAGGATACCTCACACTGGCCTTCGACCCCTCGTTTACAGGCGAAAGTGGTGGCAATCCGCGCGACATGTTCTCGCTAGACATCAACACCGAGGACTTCCAAGCGGCTGTAGATTACCTAAGTAACCAGCCCAATGTGGACCCAAACCGAATCGGTATATTAGGTGTTTGCGGATGGGGTGGCATCGCCTTGAACGCCGCCGCCAACGATCCGCGCATCAAAGCCACGGTGGCAAGCACCATGTATGATATGCCGCGCGTGGGCGCATGGGGATATAACGACAGCGGAACGGCCGACGAACGCTATCAAAACAAGGCGCAGATTGCGCAATTGCGCACAAAAGAGTATGCCACGGGGCCGCAACAGCGTGCAGGAACTAATGTGCCGCTCGACCAAATGGCTGCCGATGCTCCTGCGTTCTTGCGCCAATACTCGGCCTATTACACCACCAAACGCGGCTATCACGAGCGTTCGGTGAACTCGAAGAATGGCTGGAAACTGCAAGCCATGACGGGATGGATGAACAACAACCTGCTTTCGCACCCCGAAGACCTGCGCAATGCCGTACTCATCGTTCATGGAGAGAAGGCGCACTCGCGCTATATGGGCGAAGACACGTTCAAAAAACTAACGGGAGATAACAAGCAATTGCTCATCGTTCCCAATGCAACGCACACCGACCTGTACGACCAAATGGACAAGATACCATTCGACCGCATCGTGCAGTTTTACCAAACGTACTTGAAATAGGTGCGAATTTGGTGAAAACGATATGGTTTTGAAAAGATGCTTGCCCATAAGCATGTACGCCGATGCATGCTTTGCAGCATCAGCCTTGCTGTTGATGTGTTTTTTCAGCTCCCCTGTGCATGATGTTCAATGAAAGTCGTCTTGCGCAGTGGTATGTTTTACTGGGTGACATCCCTCAAAAAAAGTAAAGTTTTCAGCATAGATTTTAACATTATGGCTGCCTTCGTGCGCCACAATTTGGCCATCGCCCGCAAATAATCAATTCTCGCATGGGGTTGTTGCAGGGAAGTAAGAGGTGAGAAGCGGCATCTGGCTCGTCATTTTGCCGCTTTTAACCCGTATTTTGGGCAAAACACGTGCTAAGTGCCGCAAATAGCTGTGCTTTTTGCATGAAAAAGCTGAGCTAAATGCGGCACTTTGCATGGCTTTTTGCATGAAAAAGCATGGCTAAATGCATCAAATAGCAGGGCAATGAACGAAAAAGGCGTTGTTTCAGACTGACTATGGATCGTTGAATGCCATGATTTAGGCGAAAAAGTCGACAAAAAACGGTTGTGAAAAACACACATCAGCGACAATCTAGCGATGCTAAACGATGCAAAATGCATCATTGGTGCTCGTGTTTTTGCCCAAAGTGCTTTTGAAGAACAAGAAAAAGTGTGAGTTTTGTAGGTTTTAAGGCCTTAAAAAAGGTTCTTCCGTTAAATGCGTAGATGCTTTTCGTATAAGTTTAACAGAAGAATCAAAGTTATTCATTAAACAGAAATATAGTCAAGACTGTCAATTGTCTATTCTATTATCACCCTCCGACACAGAAAATCTTTTCATTCTATCACTTTGAAAATCCACTGATAAATTCTTGAAAAATCATTACATAATTTCAGACAAAACATCTACAAATAATGGCAAAAACACGTATAAAAATCAAGTTTGCAACTAACAGGAAATCAGTTGGTTATAAAGTGGTGCAAGAAAAGGTGCTTAATTGGACTTCAAAAGGGCGTTAGTTTGAGCTCAAAAGAGCATCTTTTGCAAGTCAATTAGGCGTCTTTTCAAAGCTAAAAGAGCATGTGTTGGTTTTGAGTTGCGCGAAAATAGTTTACAAATATCGATTGATAAGGGAATAAGTTTTTGTAGAAGACGGAAAGATATGGTACTTGATAGGCTGATTATTATTTATTTTGCCTTTTCTTTTGATAATAGATAGTTTTCTCATTCTTAAACAATGTTACTATCTTGTGGGTTTTCGATAAAAATAATTACGGAAAAAGGTGAATAAGAAAATTTTTGTGTAAGTTTGCAGTAGAGAGTTGAGTGCTATGCAGATACGAATAGTCCTATTTTTCTTGTGGCTTTTGCTACCGTTTTCGTCACTTCAGGCACAGAAAGTACTGGTATGTGACGGAACTACGCGCTTTCCAATACGTGATGTGTTGGTTAATGCGGATGGAAAGAATGTGGGACTTACTACATGGCAAGGAATCATTAACCTGTCTGATTCATTTCAAACAGCTACCTTCAAAAAGAAAGGCTATGCCCCAGAGAAGTTATTTCGGAGTGAGGTGTTGCGTGATACTGTCTTCCTTTTCCCTACCGAACATTATCTTGATGAGGTCGTGGTGATAGGAAAACAGGTTGTTGACGGTCGTGGTTTGTTGAAGAAGATGCCGAAACGAGATATCTTAGAAAAGAAACCAAAGCACTCTATCCAGGAGTTTGATATAGGCTTGATGTTCGATAAACGTGGTAATCGAGATAAACGGCACGTTGAAAAGCTACGTGAAGTTTTCAAGAAAATGGATGGACTTGACGACAAGGAAGACCCCATTCTGAAGGCTTACCGACAGACACAGATGGAATTGAAGGCCGACTCCATTCAGAAGAAGAACAGCAGACAACAGGACAAGTAGCCGGCTGCCGGCGACTGCAAGGAGCAAAGCCCTGTGTCTGACGGATCCGTTCCTGTGCCGGCTATCCGGCAGACGGGGGCTGTTGGGGGGATAGTCTGACACGGTTGTTTTCCATCGAAAACGAGAGAAGCATGTTCAGAGGAACACTTACAG
>CAJPTO010000073.1 GCA_905373605.1 uncultured Prevotella sp. | reverse complement strand
CTCTGCGCCTCTGCGTGAGAATTATACCCTAAACGTAATTCCAAAACCAATTCCTTTTGACTATAACAACAGGTTACACACGTGTTGCATTCTTCTAAGTACTGTTTTCTGAAGCATTCATGCTTGACTATGACGCACCTCTGCACGTATTTTTCAGAACACGCATAATAAAACATCATGCCTTAGCGTTGGTAATATGGTGCGGCACTGACACGTTTACGCCCACCGAACGTGGCAATGCCATTGCAGGCATAACACAACAGGCAGCAACAGGCCACACTAAACCCCACTCATCGCAAGCAACAACATGTACATCAACGCAGATACACAGCATTTTATCGCGCTGCACCGCAATCACGACGTCAAGCAATTGGCACTCGCCGCGCACAATGCCCCGAACATCGACCTGCCTTTTGCCCTCAACCAGATTGCTGGATGGCAAAAGGCCACAAAGAAATTGCCGGCATGGGCCGACAATCCGAACATTGTTTATCCTCCACATCTCGCTATGGAGCAATGCTCTTCGCAAGCCACGGCCGAATATAAGGCCGATGTGGCGCGGATGTTTGTGAACGCCATACCGCAATGCCGCGCCGATGGCATGGGCAAAGATAAGACAGATGGTGAGAAACAAGCCCACAACAAGTGCGAATGCACCTCATTGGTAGACCTTACAGGGGGCTTCGGTGTTGATTTCGCCTTTATGGCCGCGCGTTTTTCTTCTGCCACCTACGTAGAACGCCAACCTTTGCTTTGCCAATTGGTGCAACACAACCTCAATGCCCTTGACTTGGGGCATGCAAAGGTGGTGTGCGCCGATGCCGAGAGCCATCTTGAAGCCATGAATAAAGCCTTGTGCATCTACCTAGACCCTGCCCGTAGGGATAAGAATGGGGCTAAAACGGTGCTGATTGAACACTGTTCGCCAGACGTTTTGCAGCTGTTACCCAAGCTCTTGGCCAAGAGCCACCTGTTGATGGTTAAGCTTTCGCCCATGTTGCATTGGCAACAGGCCATAAAACAAATGCACGAACGGGGCGCATGGGTGAGGCAAATGCACATCGTGGCCGTAAAAAACGAATGTAAGGAACTGCTCTTCCTTGTCATCAATGTGCCAAAAGGGGTTGTAAACCCAAGCTTATGCGCCACGCCGAACCGCACGCACCTCGACGCTTTGGCAGAAAGTTCTTGCCTGGAGCATGGTGCAGCGAAGGCCTTAACCACCGAAATAATTTGCTACAACGACGGAGATAGGTTTGAATACGCCCTTGATGAGGCCGACACCACAACGCAATCCATCTTACAAACGCCACCACAAGTGGGCATGTTTCTCTTCGAACCCAACGCTGCAATCATGAAAGCGGGCTGCTTTGGCATGCTATGCGCAAGGTTTGGGGTGCAAGCCATTGGCCACAACTCACATCTTTTCGTGGCCAATGACGACATCCCCCACTTTCCCGGACGGCGGTTTAGGCTTGTGGCTGCCACCTCTTTTAATAAGCACGACTTGAAAAATGCGCTCAAAGACATCAGCCAAGCCAACATCGCCACGCGCAATTTCCCCCTCAATGCCGATGCCTTGCGCAAGAAACTGAAACTAAAAGACGGCGGCCCCCACTTTCTTTTCGCCACTACTGATGAGCAAGGCAGGCATTGGATGCTTAAAGGTGAAAGGGTGAAAGGGTGAAAGGGTGAAAAAATGGCTGACGCCCACAAACTTGTCAACTTAATAGGAAAAATTATGTTCCTTATGTTCTTCTGTCGAAAAAGCATGTGTTTCTGTCAAAAGGTGAAAAGGTGGAAGAGTGAAAAATGGCTAACACCGTTTTATCTTTCCAATCATTTCACCTTTTCACCCTTCCACCCTTTCACCCTTTCACCTTTTCACCTTTTAAAACAGCACGGAGGAAGCGACATTATGCCGCTTCCTCCGCGTTTGTGGTGGTTTGATGGTTTGAAAAAGACTGGGGTGAGCCTTACACGCTCAAGCTTAAGGCCTGCTTTCGGTTTGCATTGGCGTTGTAAGAAACGTGCAACCAACGTGCGCCGTCACTCTTTCGATGCTCGAAAAGCAGTTGGTCGAAGTCTGTTTCTTCGGTCACAAAGCGGTACATCTTCATGGCCACTTCCCTATCAGCGATGTGTATGTCGGCAGCTTGCCCCGTCAAGTGTTGCGAATTGGGCTTACCGCCAATGGCATTGTTAAGCAATTCGCATCGGTATCCGCTCGTTATGCGAATAACACCGAAGCGTTTGCGCAAGGGTTCTAGCACGTTTTGGCACAGCAAGCGAAGATTATTAACGACTTCGGGCGTGGGGTTGTTCGCAATGCGCAAGCGTATGGCGACGCCCGAACGCACAAATTCGGCTAATGTGAAGTGTGATGATAACCGTTGGTTAAGGTCAATGTGTTGTGTGGTCATAATTACAGTTTTGTTTTTGGTTGATGTTGTGTGGGTGAATGAATGGACAAACAGCCGTGCGCGTGGGCTGTGTACGAGCAAACTAGCCTTCGTGTGGGCCGCTTTTCGCCTTGCAGGGTGGCAAATGATGCTTAACGCTGGGGCAAGAACACGCCCCTACCCGCTCTCCTTATACCGTCATCCATGTGGTTAAAGGCTCGTTGATGCCCTTATTGTAGAGCAGGTGGCAATACCTTTCGAGCAATGGGGCTTGCTTCGTGTTCTTTCTTTGCATGGCCTTGCTCACAAAGGCATTGGGGTTTCGGGGTGTTTTGATGCGTAAGTTGTTGCATATGCGACTTGCAATCCACCGAAAGGTGGCGTGTCTGCCTTGCTCATCGCGCACGGTGTCTGACACATAGGCCAAGTGAGCCATCTCTAAGAGGTCGGTCTTTGTACCAATCCACTTGTGCCGCCCCTTGCTTTCGAACGACAATAGGGGCGTAAAGGCTTTCACAAGATGTTGTTGGGCTTCACTCAATAGCTGTTTGGTGTGGGTGTGCTCTACGTTGATTAGAAGATTATCCATATAGATTTGCTTTTGGATTAAATGAGTGGTTGTTTGATTTCGGATGCAAACTTACCGCCATTTGATGAAAGGATATTTCAAAGCAGGTGTTTTTATGTTAATATAGTAAAAGGAAAGGGCCTTGGAAAGGCCTCTGTGCATCGTAAACATACGCAAAAAAGCCCGCTCCTTTTGAGGAGCGGGCAGACTAAATGTATTTTTATGAAAGCTAGCCTAAAATGCTAAGCGCATTTAGAGCTGAGGACCAGCAGCAACAAGTGCCTTGCCAGCTTCGTTGCCTTCGTACTTCTTGAAGTTCTTCACGAAGCGAGCGGCCAAGTCCTTAGCTTTCTCGTCCCACTGTGCAGCATCTGCGTAAGTGTCGCGAGGATCGAGGATGTTAGTTGCAACGCCTTCGAGAACAGTTGGGATTTCGAAGTCGAAGATAGGCAGCTTCTTGGTGGGAACTTGGTTGATGGCACCGCTCAAGATGGCATCGATGATGCCACGAGTGTCCTTAATAGAGATGCGTTTGCCTGTTCCGTTCCAGCCAGTGTTAACAAGATAAGCCTTAGCACCATTCTTTTCCATCTTCTTCACCAACTCTTCAGCATACTTCGTGGGGTGCAGTTCAAGGAAAGCCTGGCCGAAGCAAGCAGAGAATGTAGGCGTAGGCTCGGTGATACCGCGTTCGGTACCGGCAAGCTTAGCGGTGAAGCCCGAAAGGAAGTAGTACTTGGTTTGTTCGGGGGTGAGAATAGACACGGGAGGAAGTACACCGAAGGCATCTGCGCTAAGGAAGATTACTTGCTTAGCAGCGGGACCAGCCGAGATGGGGCGTACAATGTTCTTGATGTGGTCGATGGGATAAGACACACGAGTGTTCTCTGTCGTGCTGCCATCGGTGAAATCAATCTTGCCATTAGCGTCTACGGTAACGTTTTCGAGCAGTGCATCGCGACGGATTGCGCCGTAGATGTCGGGTTCGCTCTCCTTGTCAAGGTTGATAACCTTGGCATAGCATCCACCTTCGAAGTTGAATACGCCGTTGTCATCCCATCCGTGTTCGTCGTCGCCGATGAGCAAACGCTTCGGATCGGTAGAAAGCGTGGTCTTACCTGTACCAGACAGACCGAAGAAGATGGCGGTGTTCTGGCCGTTGAGGTCGGTGTTGGCCGAGCAGTGCATAGCGGCGATGCCCTTCAGCGGCAGGTAATAGTTCATCATCGAGAACATACCCTTCTTCATTTCGCCACCATACCAGGTGTTGAGGATAACTTGTTCTTTGGTTGTTACGTTGAAGACAACGGCCGTTTCAGAGTTCAGGCCCAGTTCTTTGTAGTTGTCAACCTTAGCTTTCGAAGCGTTGTAGATGATGAAGTCGGGCTCTTGGTCAAGTTCTTCTTGGCTTACAGGGCGAATGAACATGTTGGTAACGAAGTGGGCTTGCCATGCCACTTCCACGATGAAGCGGATCTTCATGCGTGTGTTTTTGTTGGCACCGCAGAAACCGTCGACAACGAAGAGGCGTTTGTTGGAGAGTTCTTCCTTAGCCAGCTTGTTAACAGCCTCCCAAGCTTCCTTGGTAGCGCGGTGGTTGTCGTTCTTATATTCGTCTGAAGTCCACCACACAGTGTCGTGAGATGTCTCGTCGTCAACGATAAACTTATCCTTAGGCGAACGGCCGGTGTAAACACCAGTCATTACGTTAACGGCACCAAGCTCGGTTACTTGGCCCTTTTCAAAACCTTCGAGGCCTGCTTTGGTCTCTTCTTCGAACAACACCTCGTATGAAGGGTTGTAAACAACTTCCGTTGTTCCTTTAATTCCGTACTTTTCAAGTACTGACTTGTCAAACTTTGCCATTTTTCTTAAATGTATTTAAGTGTGAAATTTATCCTAAGGGGCTTGCCTTTCGGTATGCAGCGCAAAGTTAACAAAATACTAAAACACCACCAAAGATGCGAAGAGAAAAATCGATTTGAGGTTTCCTTTTTAGGTTAAAGAATATAAAAAACGGGTATTCGTGTCACTTTTGCTATTTGCACATTACAAAAATAAGCGAGAATTTCATACTTTTGCATGGCAATTTATGGCCGCATTTTTTTAACAAACCAAATACATTCATTCTTACGATAATGAAGATAGTAAATTTTAGTGAACAAAACTCGATTGTGAACCAGTACTTAGCCGAAATGCGTGATGTGGAATACCAAAAGAACCGGCTGCTTTTTCGTAACAACATCTTGCGCATTGGCGAGCTGGAAGCGTACGAAATCAGCAAGACTTTGGACTATGAGGCACGCGATATAACCACTCCTTTGGGCGTATCACGTGTTGCTGTTCCTACGGATAAAATCGTGTTGGCCACCATCTTCCGCGCCGGATTGCCTTTCCACAATGGTTTTTTGAATATCTTTGACCATGCAGGCAACGCCTTTGTGTCGGCTTATCGCGAGTATGTTGACGAGCAACACACCAAGGTGGGAATACATGTGGAGTATCTGGCCACGCCTAGCATCGAGGGTAAGAACTTGATTATCGCCGACCCGATGTTGGCAACGGGTGGTTCGATGGAACTGGGATACAAGGCTTTCCTCACTAAAGGCACGCCCAAGCGCATTCATGTGGCTTGCGTTATCGCCTCGCCAGAGGGTATCGAGCACATCCGTAAGACGTTCCCCGAAGATAAAACCACGATATGGTGTGCCGCTATCGACCCGGGACTGAACGAACATAAGTATATCGTGCCGGGATTTGGCGATGCCGGTGACCTTTGCTATGGCGAAAAGGTGTAAGCAATGAAGTGCTAATCAGCAGATGTGAAATATGAAATGGCCGGCCAAGCTGCTTAGGTAGCTTGGTCGGCCATTATTTCGTGGCGTGATAAGGCCTTAAATGCTTATGGAAACCCTAAAAATTGGCAGGCCTAGATTGTCTAGATTGCCTTGAAATCCTAGGTGTCCTAGATAGCCCTAGTAATCCTAATAACCCTAAAAGTTCTAGCTATCCTAGCCTCTCTAACCCTTTTTAATCTCTCAACTTTATCTCGCAATTCTCCAAACTGTCTACCGTTGCCAGTGCTTTATATGGAATGCCGTGTTGCCTAAGCACATCGCCGCCCTTCTGAAAGGCCTTCTCGATGATAAATCCCATGCCTTCGAGGCGTGCGCCTGCTTGTTTGCAAAGGTCGATAACGCCCATCGAGGCATTGCCGTTGGCCAAGAAGTCGTCGATAAACAGCACATGGTCTTGCGCTGTGAGGTAATCGGCAGAGATGCAAACCGTGTAACTGCGGTCTTTGGTGAACGAATGCACCACCGAGGTGAGCATGTTTTCCATCGTCTTGGGCTGCTTTTTCTTGATGAACACCACGGGCAACTGCATGATGTAGCCCACCAATATGGCCGGAGCGATGCCACTAGCCTCGATGGTGACAATCTTATTGATGTGTGTGTCGGCGAAAAGCCTGCTGAACTCTTTGGCTACTTCCATCATCAGGTTGGGATCCATCTGATGGTTTATAAAACTATCTACTTTCAAAATGCCGCCTTCGTAGCATTTGCCGTCTTGAAGAATGCGCGTCTTTAACTTATCCATGTGAGGGGTTGTGAGTTTATGAGGGGACGAGTTTGTGAGTTTATAAGTTTAATTGGTGAGATTGTGAGTTTAGTTGGTGAGGTTGTGAGTTTTTGAGTTACCGAGCATGCATGTATTTGAATTGAGCAGCCATAATGAGTCCGAATAAAACTCATAATCTCATAAGCTCAAAACCTCATCAACCCACAAACTCATCAACTCAAAAACTGACAACCTCACTTCCTATTAAACAATGCGTTGGCCAAGATAGCCGTTAGTCCGCCCGTGGTGATGCCCGACGAGAAGATGGTGCTTATCCCTTCGGGCAGTTGTTTCAGTATGTCGGGCATCAGTTCTACGCCCATTCCCAACGAAAGACTGGCTGCAATGACCAACACTGCCTTGCGATCGAGCTTCTCGCTGGCCACGATGCGAACACCCGCCGCGGCCACAGTGCCGAACATCAGTAGCGTTGCGCCACCCAATACGGGCGAAGGCATCAGCGAAAACACAATGCCCACGATGGGAAAGAGGCCCAACACCACGAGCATGGCCGCAATGAAGTAGCCCACATAGCGGCTCGCCACGCCCGTAAGCTGGATAATGCCGTTGTTCTGAGCGAAGATGGAGTTGGGGAACGATGAGAAAACACCGGCCAAGAGCGAGTTCAATCCGTCGGCGAACACACCGCCTGAAACGCGTTTTACATACACTTCGCCATCCACTGGCTCACCCGAAACCATCGAATTGGCCGTTACATCGCCCGTGGCTTCTATCGCCGTAACGAGATAAACGAGGGCAACAGCGATGATAGACGACACACTGAAGCCGACTCCCATCTTGAATGGCACTGGCACATAGAACGACTCTATGCTACTTACATCCAGCTTTCCAAAGTCGACCATGCCCATGACGAGGGCCAAAACATAGCCGATAATCACGCCAAGGAAGATGGAACTCATGCGGATGTACTTGTTGTTGCTGCAATTGAGGGCGATGACGCTGGCTAAAACGGTGCCAGCGACGATGAGATTGCGCGGAGAACCGAAGTCGGCAGCCGCAGGATCGCCGCCCCCAAAGGCTATTACGCCGGCTTTTACTAGGCTCAAGCCGATGAGCATCACCACAATGCCGCTTACCAACGGCGTAATGATGCGCCGCAAGTACTTAAACGAATAGCTAACAGCCATCTCTACCGGGGCTGCAGCAATGCATGCACCGAATATCAATGACAATCCACCTGCCTGACCAATGGCGATGATGGGTCCTATGAACGAAAAGCTGGTGCCTTGCACACAAAGTAGGCCGCAACCCACTGGTCCGAACTTGCGACATTGGATGAATGTGGACACACCCGACACGAAAAGTGCCATAGACACGAGGAAACCTGTTGTGGCAAGGTCCAACTTCAGTGCATCGGCAATGATTAATGGTGGTGTGATGATGGCCACAAAGATGGCCAACAGATGCTGAACGGCCGCAAAGAGCGTTTCTTGCAACGGTGGGCGGTCGTTAACACCGTAGATAATGGCTTTGGTTGTTGATTGTTGCATGTGTTATCTTGAATTATTTTTGCTTCTCCCTCTCTTCTCACTTCTTCTGTTGTTCACACTCCGGACACAATCCCTTAAGCACATAGTTCACGCTATTGAGCCGAAAACCATCGGGAAGAGACACCACAGGCACCGAGATTTGTTTCAGGCAGAACGTGCGATGGCAGCGTTCGCAGTAGAAATGTGTGTGCTCGTCTTGCACGGTGCAGTCGCAATCATCGGCACACACCGCATATTTCAGCGCGCCCGACCCATCGTCGATGGCGTGAATGAGCCTGTGGAGCAAGAAAAGCGACAGCGTTCGCGAGATGGTGCTCTTGTCTATCGTGGGCAAGAGCCGTTCCAGTTCGGGCAACGAAATGGTTTCGTCGCCACGCATCATCTCGCGAACGATGAGCAGTCGCGTTGCCGTGGGCTTGATGTGGCGCAGCTTAAGCTTAGCCACGAAGAAAGCTTCGTCTTGCATTATTCCTTATAAGCGTCTAGTTTCTTGAGGTAAAAGTCGCGGAAGTCTTTCCATCGATAATACGGGCCGCTAACAGCTTTCAGCGGCAACGTGGCCTCGTTCTCGTTGAGCATCACCTTAAACAGCACGTCTTTGTCGGCAGGGCTCTTGCGATAGAACACGAATTGCAGGTTCGAGGCCATTGGGAAGATTTTATAGTCCACCCAGTTTTGGGCAGCCAGCTGTTCCAAGTCGGCAATTTGTCGGCCGTTGTTGTTCAGGTCTAGCAAGCAAACCAGCGGCATAACCATCGTGTCGTGGCCGTAACGCAGCGTTGCTCCCGGCCTTGGAAGCGCAATACAACTGTCGGCTTGAGCGATGATGGTGCGCAAGAGGTTGCGCTGACTGTAAGGTTGCGTGCCGCCATTAAGTGGAGATGGGCCATACATGATGTACCAACGGGCATTTCCCACAAGCCAATTCTCGTACAGTTCCTCATCGGTAAAGAGGTCCAGCAGCTGCAACTTATGCCGTAGCTCGGTGCTTTGCACGTTATTGGCCACCTTTATCAGCATGCGGTTAAACTCGCGCCCATTGAGATTGGCCTTCCAGTATTCGGGATCGTTGAAAAGCGAATTCATCACCCTTTCGTGCATGTCGTGCTTCTCCGCAAACGCCACCCAAGCATCTTTCGCTTCGCCGCGCATTTTGCGTGCACGCAAGCTGTCGTCTGTTTGGTTCATGTAGTACATGTCGTGCACACTGGCATCGTGCTTGATGTTAAGCTGTGGGTTTAGCAACAAAAACTGTTGCAATGCGTTTTCCATGGACAGTATGCAGCGAATGATGGTAGTGCTTTTGGCATCGATGGTTGTTCGTCCGGCAAACACTTCGGGGAAATTCTTGTACATCCGCAGTGCAATGCCCTTATGTTGTTCTGCTCCGCGCTGGGTAAGTTCGCCATCGCGTCCCATCGCTTCTTCGCGTATCAGCTTCAGTTTGGCCATCGTTGCCTTACCCAGAGGGGTGAGTTTACCCAAGCTGTCGGCCTTGGCAAGTGCGAAATAAGTGGTGTCGTAGTCTTTCGTGCCGATGAGATAGCGCGACCCATGCCGCCCGTAGTGGCTAATGTAAAACGGCTTATACCCTTTTGGTGCAGGCGTTTGTGCCTTTTGCGGCCCGGGATAAGCCCAATAATTACTGGCAGACATCAGCCTGTCTTTCTTAAAATCCTCTTTGGCCTGCTGGGCAAACGCACCAACGCTAAATGCCAAAGCGTAAAACACAATTGTTGCTTTTCTCATAAGGCGAAAATAATGTTGAATATGCAAAGATAAATATTTTTTCGAACGTGGGCAAAAATGTAGGGAGGAACGTGGTTAAGGAGTTGAGAGGTTAAGCCCAATGCTTGTGAATAACGAGGCTAACAACCTAGTTATAGTCAAAACGAAATGGTTTTGGAATTACGTTTGCCCATAAGCATGTATGCCGATGCAGGTTTTACAGCATCAGCTTTGCTGCCGAAAGCAATTTTTCATCACTTTTGTGCATGAAATCCAATGGAAGTCCTCTTGTTCGGTGGTATGTTTTATCGGGCTACATTTCTCAAAAAGTAAAATATTCGGCACAAATTTTAACATTATGGCTGCCCTCACGCGCCATAATTTGCCCATCGGGCCGCAAATAATTCATTCTCGCATGGGGTTGTTGCGAGAGAGAAAGGGTGAGAAGTGGCAACTGGCACGGCATTTTGCCGCATTTATCCCTCCTTTTGGCACAAAACACATGCTAAGTGCCGCAAAAAGCCGTGCTTTTTGCATGGAAAAGCTGAGCTAAGTGCGGCAAAATGCCGTGCTTTTTGCATGAAAAAGCCTTGCTAAATGCACTATATTACAGTGAAAAGAACGAAAAAGGCGTTGTTCAGACGGAGAAGGGCGCGTTGAATGCCATGAGTTTGGTGGGAAAATTGGCAAAAACACAGGTCGGAAAAATGCCAACGGAAACAATCTAGCGAAGCTAAACGATGCAAAAAGCACCGTTTTATGCCCGCGGTTTACCCAAAAACCATTTGAAGAATAAGGAACGTGTGTGCGTTTTGATGGTTTTATGGCCTTGAAGAATGCTAGAATTGCGCGTGGAAAAATCTTGCTTTGTCAATGAATGAGAAACAATTATGATGCCAATGAAATGGATTTGGAAAGCCATAATTGTATGTTTTGCCAACAATACATACTACTTTTCTCCCACCCGAATATTTACCAACGCCGCGTATGGTGCGTATTGCTTTTATAATTGCTGTTTTTCCAAAAGCATTTCTGTTTGACTATAATTGTCTATGATAACAATTCTCTCTTATTTGTCTCCATAATGTCCTTCAACAGACAGCACATGCACCTGCACAATGTCTTCATGGATGTCGTATATCATGCGGTGTTGAGCGGTCACTCTTCGCGAGAAAGTTATACCATCGCCTCCCTTAAGTGGTTCTGGATGGCCTAAACCTTCACGTGGATGGTCGGCCAATTCATGGTATATCTTTTGAAATTTCTTAAGAAGTTGCGGATTAGATTTCTTCCATTTTCTCAAAATCTTATCCGCATCATCAGAAACAACGACATGATAGGTCATAAGTTCCCAAAATATTTATCTATCTCTTCATGGTCATTAAGAACCTTACATCTGCCTGCCTTAATGTCTTCGCGTGCTTTTTCTATCTTAGCTTCTAGTTCAGGCGTAAAAGTAAAGTCATCATCATCTATTGGAACAAGCGTATATGCTTGTTTCTTATTGCGCCTAATGATTATCTTTTCTCCTTGATCTGCAAGTTTGAAAACGTAATCCTGCTGGCTTCTGAACTCACGGGATGTAAAATTTAATATTGCCATAGCTTCCCTTTTTTGCAAAGATAAACGTTTTTCAATAAATTGCCAAACAAAACGTACGCAAAGTTGAGGGGATGAGGAGTTAAGCCCAATACTTTGTTGCAGAAAGAAGAAAGGAATTTATAAATACTCAACCTATGAACTTGTCAACTCGTTAACTTGTCAACTCGTTAACTCATTAACCTTTCCCCGCTCACATTTGTTTCCCTCAACATTTTTATGTAATTTCGCCAACGTTAACGGCAAAAGCCGCACGAAACAAGCATCACATTATCATCAAAATATCGAAATGAGCAAATTAGTTGTTAACTCTTACGAAGAGTTTGCCGCCCACCTGGGCGAAGAGCTGGGCGTTTCGCCGTGGCTGGAGATAGACCAAGAGCGCATTAACCTCTTTGCCGACGCCACGCTGGACCACCAGTGGATACACGTTGACGTGGAACGGGCTAAGCAAGAGAGCCAGTTTAAGAGTACCATCGCGCACGGATACCTCACACTTTCGCTGCTGCCGCACCTGTGGGAGCAGATTATTGAGGTGAACAACATCAAGATGTTGGTGAACTATGGCATGGATAAGATGCGCTTTGGGCAAGCTGTCGTTACGGGAAGCCGCGTGCGACTGGCCACAAAGCTGCATGCCATCAGCAACATTCGCGGCATCTGCAAAACCGAAATCGAATTTAAGATTGAGATTGAAGGCCAACGCAAGCCCGCACTCGAGGGCATTGCCACCTTCTTGTATTACTTCGAATAAACGGGGATGGCCTGTTAACAAGGCCTCTTCGCAGGTGTAGGCTGCATGAAACATGCCGTTTACAGCCATGATGTCTGCAAGCCGCCTGCCTACATCGCGACATTAACACGCATCGCCAGCGAATGTTTTCGCCGCAACCATTCACGTTCTTTCTGCTGCTGCCCTTGCATGCAGCCGAAAGAACGTTTTTGTTTTTCCTGTTAGGCTGGTTCTAAAAATTGCCTTTGCTGTATTTTTAGCTTTTAGCTGAGCAGA
>CAJPTO010000072.1 GCA_905373605.1 uncultured Prevotella sp. | reverse complement strand
ACTTTAAACAACGCGGCGTGAACAACCTCATCTGGGTGTGGACTTCCGAGAAAAACGACCCCGATTGGTATCCTGGAGATGCCTATGTTGACATCATCGGAACCGACATGTACGGACAAAACGACACGCCCGTTACGGCCGAACAAGCCGCACAACGTTTCAACGAACTGGCCTATCGCTATCCCTCGAAGATGATTGCACTTACCGAATGCGGCACCGTTGCCGAAATTCCCGCACAATGGGCAGCCGATGCCAAGTGGAGTTTCTTCATGCCGTGGTACCCAGGAGGTGGAACGGTGCATGCAACAGATGCATGGTGGAAGTCGGCAATGTCTGCTCCTGAAGTGATTGCACGATGAAAAAGCCACTCGTTTCTTACCTCTCGCGCCTGCTATGTGCAGCGGCCATGACCCTCATGGCCCTGCCCTTGCAGGCGCGAGTGCGCCTTCCCCACATCCTTTCGCACAACATGGTGATACAAAGGCACGCCGAGGTGCCGTTCTGGGGATGGGCAGAACCCAACACAAACATCACAGTTGTGGCCTCTTGGAGAGCCGATACGCTGGTAACAAAGAGCGATGCGCAAGGCCATTGGCGCATAACGCTGAAAGCTCCCGGCGGAAGTTTCAAGCCCCATAGCATCACCTTCAGCGACGGACAGCCAGTAAGGATAGACAATATCCTCTCTGGCGAGGTGTGGGTTTGCGCTGGGCAGAGCAACATGGAGATGCCCGTGCGCGGCTTTTGGGAATGTCCTGTGGATGGTTATCAGCAGGCTGTGTGGGATGCAGCCAACATGCAGGGCGTGCGTTACGTTAAAATGCCACCGCGAATGAGCAGCGTGCCACTCGAAGACACGCCCTGCGAGTGGGTGGAAGTGAGCCCCAAGACGGTGGACTATTGCTCGGCTGTGGGCTTTTTCTTCGCACAAAGGCTTCAACAGGTGCTCAAAGTGCCAATAGGCTTGGTGCTGGCCAACAAGGGCGGAACAATGGTTGAGAGTTGGCTTAACGCCGAAAACCTGCGCCAACACACACAAGAACCCACCGACTCGGCTGCCATAGCGCGCAAATACCCCACCGAATGGCTGCGCCCTTTGCTTTGGGGGAACGGCACTTTCCATCCCATTCTAAACTATTCGGTGCGCGGCGTGCTCTATTATCAAGGTTGTTCCAACGTAGACCACAACCCTTCTACCTACGGCGAGCGGCTGAAACTGCTGGCCCAACAATGGCAAAAGGCTTTTAGCGACCGACAATTGTTTCTCTTTGTAGAGATTGCACCCCACCGATACGAGGGCGACATGGCCACTAGTGCTGCCCGCATACGCGAACAACAATACAAGGCTAGCCTCGAAATACCGCATTGTTACATGGTGGGAACCAACGATTTGGTTTATCCCTACGAAGCCCGGCAGATACATCCAAGCCAAAAACGCCCCATCGGAGAAAGGCTTGCGCTAGCCGCTTTGGGCCGATTCTACGGCTATGAAGGCGTGATGTACAAACATCCCACGTTCGAAAAGCTCGAGATACGGGGCGACACATGCCTCGTACATCTCAAGGATACCTATCAAGGCATCGTGGCTCAGCCTCGTTACGAGGGCTTTGAAGTGGCCGGCCAAGACCGCATTTTCCATCCTGCCGAAGCCGTTTACGTGCGCAACAGCACCTTTAGCGTCACCTCAAAGGCCGTTCGCAAGCCCGTTGCCGTGCGCTATTGCTACCGCAATTTCTTGCTGGGCAACGTCAAAAACCAAGCTGCCCTGCCACTCATCCCGTTCAGGACGGACAATTGGTAACGCCACAATGAGACATCATCCCTACCTCTTTCCGCCCAGGAAAGGGGTAGGGATGATGTTTTTATTTCATACTAGAACTGTTAAATACATTCCCATTACTTTACAAACATATCTTTCTCCGCTCCCCATTCTAGATAAAATCAAGGGCGATAAGCATGCAAAGTGCATACACTTTACTTGCCTTCGAGTTCTCATTCGAATAAAAAAGGGGAAGAAAATCACGCATTTTGCATCGTTTTGGTGTGCCAGAACGTCGCCTCCCCCAATTTTTCGTCCTCCAACCTTGCCCTTCAAACGCCCAATTTGCGGCATTTAGCGGTGCTTTTTCTATCACTTAGCTCTGCTTTTTCTATCACTTAGCTCTGCTTTTTCTATCACTTAGCTCTGCTTTTCCTATCACTTAGCTCTGCTTTTCCTATCACTTAGCTCTGCTTTTTCCATCACTTAGCTCTGCTTTTTGCACCACTTAGCTCTGCTTTTTGCACCATTTAGCTGTGCTATTTGCACGCCATAGCACGGCAAATACTAGCAAACAACACAGCAATATGCACCATTTAGCAGGAATTTAACAGTAAACAGGGTGCATAAGCAGCAAAATGACATTGCCCCATGTAAGTAAAAGCCGCCAAACTTTCCATGCATCCAACTCTCGCGAGAATGGAATATTTGTGGTCAAGCGCACAATTGGTGATGAACACAGGCAGTCTTCACGTTAAAAATCACGCCGAATATTTTACACTCCTTGCATTATGGATTGACAAATCATGCCTATTCCAAACAAAAAGAACAATCGTTACGCTAACTACAGCGTAACGATTGCTTATAACTTAAAACTAGCGTAAAGCCAAACAGGGGGAAAGGCTAATGGATGCAAGCAAGAAAAAAGTGGCTATGCCGTTTATCTCTTCACCTGTTCAGAACAAAATGGAATGCCTTATACAAAACATCATCCCAAAAGTTGGCGTAACAGTAGCGTAAGCGCGAAACGATGGGGGCACAGCTCGCATCGTTTGAATGTTGTTTCTGGTTGCATTGCATGGTGCCACCAGCGTTTTATGGGCGTTGAAAGGCTTATTTCACCACCATTTTCTTAATCCCAACAATGTATATCCCCTTAGACAAACCCATCAAAGCCTCTTGTGGTTGCACGTTCGAACGCAACAAACGGCCATCGATGGAAAAAACATTCACCCCTTCTGCATCCATTTGTTGCAAGTTGCGTATGTCTGTGGTTGCTGTCGACACATACAATTGCACTGGTTGTTGATGGTTGGTCGACAGATAGCATGCAAAGCGTGGTGAAGCGGCATTGTAGTTAATCATTCTTGCCGTGGTTTTCTTGTTGCTTATTGTGGCATCGCCCGTGTTTTCTATCACGATTTGCCATTGCGCGTTTACGTCTGTGGCGGTCTTGGAGCTGTTAAGGGAGTTCTTCGTACCCGTGTATGCCAAGAATGTCTGCTCGGCATTGTCGTATAAGGTGTAGCTTCCAGGCGTTCCGCCAAGTGTAAGGGTGTGGGGTTTTCCTTCGGCGTTCACCTCTGTAGTGATGGCATCGCCAGCTATTGTCACCGATACGGATGTGCGATACGTTTTGTTGTCTTTGCTCAAGGCCTTTTTATTAGCCTCGTTCACGATGAGATAATATCTTCCCACCTGCAAGTCGGCGGCCGATGTCACCTTATTGAACACCATTGAGCCCGGTGTAGGCGTGTTGGGATCGGGGTTGTTTGGTTCATTTGGCTTGTTTGGGTCATCTGGCTTATTTGGGTCATCTGGTTTGTTGGGGTCATTCGGTTTGTTTTCGCCAGGAACAACGTAGTTTGCGTAGTCGAATGCCGTGGCAGTCATCGTTCCCCACACATATTGTTCCAGTCCGGGATAGTCCACATAGGGGTTTCTGTTGAGCTGCAACTTATAAGCAGCGTTGTTTCTGTCCACTTCTTTCTGGCTCACGGGGTCTTTTTCTGCCCATCGAATGAACATGTCCAAGGCCCATTTAGCCAGTCCGGGGTAGGAGCCATGCCCATAAACGCCGCCACTCCACGAGCCGATATTGCCTTCATAGCGCGTGGCCATGTAGAAATAGGCGCGTGCCATGTCGCCTTTATATTCATCGGCAGGTTCGAACACCGTTCCGTTGTATCCCGGGGTGGTGCTTTCTCCCAGCTTGCAAAAGCCATTTGCCGACTTGTATAAGTTGCCATTGGTTTCTCCGAAAGGATAGTTGCTGCGCTTGTTGTTTACAAATCCGTCTGAGGGGAACACGTGGAAGATGTCGCTCTTCATGGGTTCCTGCTTGTTGAACCAGCTTTGCGGCGTGGTATGTTCGCGGTTAAACATGTCGCCTTCTTTTTTATAGCCTCCATTATGCCCTTTATCCGGGTCGTATTTGGTGATGTTCGAGTAGATGTCCCAAATCGTTCCGTCGGGCCGAACGTCGGTTGTTTTGTAGGCATTCCACAGTGCATTGTACCCTAAGTTTTTTGTACCAGTGGATATAATCTTGTAAAGTGCCGTTTTCAGTGCTTCTCCTTTTTGTCCATTAGCGTTCTGGTAATACGTTCCCGAGCCGTTCGGTCCTTGCGCCCAAGCACTTGTTGCCCAAGCAAGGAAAAGGAAGAAGATCGTTTGAGTAAATGTTATCCTTTTCATATCATTAACGTTTATGTGGTTAGTGTATTGCAAATATAGTGATTTTTTGTCAGAAGCACATCATATAATGCGTTAATTTCAAGAAGTTTATAGCAATTAGCATCACATTTTCGCACTCACATCCCAAAAGGGATGCCAACAATACAGCTGCCAACTTGACGGCGGTGTGCCCGGTGAGAACGACAAAGCCTCTTGCAACGGCTATAACTTAAACCGCGCAAGCTAGGTTTCTTCGTTCCGTTTTGCCTTGTTTTTCTTCACGCGAACGCGAATTTTCCACCCTGTCCACAAGCACCAAAGCACAGCTGCGCCCACGATGAAGATGTAAAGCACCGAGGTTGGGCCAAGGAAAGTGTACATGCGGCCGGTGTGAATTTCCAGTGCCACGTTGCGAAGCGACATGGGTAGCGTGGCCATCCACTGGGGCATGGCGATGCTATTGCAGCCTTCGGCATAGTTAACAACGCATTCATCAGGGCCGAAATCGTTGCTGAAACCGGCTATGGCGTTGGCTCCTACGGGCGGACCTTGCACCACTCGGGCTGGTTTTTCCGTGAAATAGTCGATAACCATGCCCGTGCTGCGCTGCCAGATGTACAGTCCGCTGAACGAACCAAGCAGCCAATAGTCGCCGTCTACCGTCTTTTGCACGTTCAATCCCATTACGCTAACGGGCGGTTGAACGGCAATTTTACTCGGTGTGGCCGACAATGAGGGGAGCGAATAGAAGCCGTCAGAGGTGTAAAGCAACCAATCGTGCATGCGTTCGTCCCATCTAACGGACCGCAACTTGTCGTACCAAGGGTTGTCGTTGCTGGCTGTTGTGAATGGCAAGGCAGGCACTTTGGCACTGGCGATGAGCAGAAGTAGGGGCGGACGGAGCATCCAACCCGTGGCGCAAACCAGCAAAGTGAGGACGATTGTGACTCGCCCAACGCGGTCGTGCCACGAGAATAGCCACCGCCTTGCGGCCGTATGCGCATGCTTTCCCACATGAGGCAGCAGCCAATATACCACCCCCGAAAGACAAAGGAAAATGAGAACCAAGGCCACGGCATCGACAATAAGCTTGCCCAAAAGGCCGAACAGCTCGCCACTATGCAGCCACCACACGATGCGGAAGAGCGAAAAACGGGGCGCGCCATCCACTGGTGAAGCCAATTGCAACTGCGAAAAATTGCGATAAGGGGCACGAGCCACGAACACTTGCGAGCGTGTTGTCACTACAAGTGTGTCGCCGCGCGTGGCGATGTCGGCCAAGCGGTCGCCGTGCTGCAAGGGTAAGGGCACGGCTTGCCATGTGTTTCGGACATCAAGCCTGTACAATCCATATTGTGCGGCAGCGAAAACTTCGCCCTTAGGCATGATGGCCATGCCGCGAATGTTGCGGTTGTCCACTCCTTCGGGCAAGCCTCGGTTGAAGTCCATGAACACTTTGGCGGTGCTGTCTGTGAGCCATATGCCCGCATTGCCATAGAGCAGCACCTTGTCTTGCCATTTAACGGTGCCGCGCATCAAGCCGTTATTCCACTTGTCGTAATGGTATTTCTGGGGCAGGAGGTTGCGTCCAACGTCCATTTGCGCAAAAAGCGCAGGATGATTGAGTACAATTCCCGACACGCAAAACATCAATAAGAAGAAAGCAAGCACCAATCCGAAGTAGCGATGGTGGCGCATCCATTTTTTCTTTTTCACCTTTGTATGTTTGTTTTGTTGATAACCTGTGCGCTTCGGCATACAATGATTGCGTTCAACCGAACTTTTACCCCACAATGCCGCATGCAACGGCAGATTGCAAGCGCGGCATATCCTTTCGGCGAGAATGCTTTTGGGGCCAGTAGATGCCATAATCGCGCATACAAAAATAAGGAAAATGGTTGATTATACAAAGTAAAATTAGGCAAAAAGCTCAGCGAAAGTTCTCTTAGGGGCATGTTTATTGGTGTCTACTCTTGGCAAGTAGGCGAAGAAATACGGTAAAGCAGGCCTATAAAAGGAGCTATACTAAATGGTTATCTCTATCAGGTTATCTTCAAAACCCGCAATGCAACTTTCGTAATAGCCGTCGCCAGTGGTTCTCGGACCGTCAATCACGGCGTATCCATCGGCTTTCAGTTGCGCTGTTAGCTGGTCAACACGTTGCTTACTCCCAACACTAAAGGCCAAATGTGCAAAGCCTGTTCTGTACATTGCTTTCTCCATGTGGGCCATTTGCGGCCTAGTCATCAGTTCCAAACGTGTTTTGTTATCGAAAGTGAGGAAGAAAGAACGGAAGTTGGTACGCCGATTGTGGTAGCCGTCGTTAGTCTTTGCTCCGAAATATCGCACGAAGAAGTCTCTCGCTCCTTCAAGGTCGCATACATAAATGGCTATGTGGTCTATCTTCATAAGTGGAATTGATAGTTGATGAGTTGACAAGTAAGCGAGTTAACAAGCTTACAAGTGGATGAGTTTACAAATTGACGAGTTAAGATGTGGACAAGTTGACAAGTTAACAAGTTTACAAGTGGACAAACTAACGCGTGTAGAGGCATACAATCTTTTTGTACAGCTCTATGTTAGCATGTTATTTCTCGAAAACGTTGGTCTTAGGATGCGCCATTGCAACGTTGCGCAAGGCAAAACACATACATGCACCTGTGCCAAAGGCAGAAATCCAGGCAAAGAACAGGGCCTCTCCCCACTTCGTTAGAACATTTTTGCCAACGAAGTGGGGAAAAAGTCATCATTTTAGTTGCGTTGCGATGAATTCTCGCAGAATGTCGCAGTTTGTAATGTAGTCGGGAGCAGTCTTTAAGCCCTTAACATACTTAGCCAACGTGGTGTAATTGGCTACAATTTCAGCTTTGTTGTCCAAGAACGAAAACCAAGAACCGGGGCCGAGCAGTCGCCACTCCGTTTCTTTGGCATACGAAATGTGAGCCATAGCAAAGAGACACTTGAGCTTTAGGTCGGCCTTCTTGCTGGCTGCACCTTGTTTGAGCAGTGTCAGTGCTTGCTCGGGGAAGTCCATTTCGTAAGGTTCGGTGATTTCATAATACGTTATTCCATTGCTGGTTAAACATCCACAATCGCCGAATGAAGACGCTTGGAAGTAGCGCGAAGCCATTGTATAGGCCACTTCGGCCTGCACTTCCTTGTTGCGCGCAAGCCGATAACGACTTTGAAGACTCAACATTTCGCGGCAGAAAAGCAGCCTTGGGTTCTCTTTAAGGGGCGCATCGTCAACCACAACCTGGGGATAAGGGCGGCGTTTGAACCACTGGTCGGTGACGAAATCGTCGACTACAGTGCCGTCACAATAGCCTTGTCGTTTGAGAAAGCCCAAGTCAACCTTCTCCAAGAAGGGTATTGCTTCGGCGAATT
This sequence comes from uncultured Prevotella sp., assembly GCA_905373605.1. GTDB lineage: Bacteria > Bacteroidota > Bacteroidia > Bacteroidales > Bacteroidaceae > Prevotella. The sequence continues at coordinate 4,625 of CAJPTO010000072.1, read as the reverse complement.
TCCCCTCTCGCAGGTAGGCTGTCCCAATGAGATTGTTAAAGTAATCGGCATTCTTACAGGCCACTGAAAGGGCATAACGCAGCAAAGGGTCGGCAGGCGACGACTGCAAATAGCGGTAAAAGCTTTGTATCTTGTCGGAAGTGAGCGTGTCAAGCCCAACTTCATAAGACCATGAGTAGGGAACGTCGCCTCTTCCTTCTGGCACACTTTGTTGCGCTTCGGGCAAAATGTCATCCATCATCGCATACAAGGCGAGTGTTTTGTTTTTGTCGGTTTCTTTCTCGTAGCGCGGAATGAGGTTGTTGTTCACCACTTCATCGAGCACAGCAGCGTGGTAATACTCACCGTCGGCCAAGTCGTCGGCGGGCTTTCTCTGTTTGGCACGGCCCAGAAGCCATTGCACTTCGCCCACCACATAGCGCGAATAGGTTTCGTTTAGTGGCTGACAATGGGTAGAAGCGAGGAAAGCAACGCTGCGTGCAATGTCTTTTGCGCGTTTCGTGCCGTTGAGTTTCTCTGCCGTTTCGGCGTATTTTTGAGCCTTGGCAAAGCTTCTCAGCGAAAAAAGCATCATGGCTTGTGCCGACTTCCACATGGCTTTATCGCGCACATTTGGGTTTTGCTGCACATCGGTTTGAATGAAATCGATGAACGCTTTTGCCTCTTCTCGCGGACCCGATGCATTTTTCCCACTCGTGAAAGGATTGTCGTAATCATGGTCATAGCCATATCCGCCGTTGATATAATATTGCAACAGGTAGGCCAATGTGGGCGAATTGGGGTCTTCTTTGTAAATGCGCTTGATGCCAGCAGGGTTAGTATAGTTGCGCATGGCCCACTCAACGCTCTCCCAATCGCCCTGTTGCACATAGATGTCGCATGCCTTTCGCCATTGTCCTTGGTTCAGAATGGCATTGGCATACAGGCTGTGCATCATGTCTTTGAACACACTTTCGGGGTATTTCGAAGCCTTAAGCACCCAAAAGTCTTGGTTGGCGCGATAGTCTTTCAGCAAAAGGTTGGCGCGCATATATAATAAGGAGTACTGCGCTTGCAGGCGTTGGCCGCCATAAGCCTTAGCGGCGCGCTGCATGATGAGCAGTGTTTTGCGGCGTTCGGCCAGATCTTGTGCGGTGGGATACTCCCAACTGTCTTTTATATCTTCAGAAATTCTGTTGTACTTCAGCGTCTGTCGCAGGTAGAGCAGCATCTCTTCATCTCGCTTTTTCTTTGCGGCTGCAAACAATCGTTCACAATCTTTCTCGAAAAAGTAGTCCCACGGGTTGCGCCATTCTTGCGCCCATTCTTTGCTAAAGGCTTTTCTGTCACCCGTATATGCAGCCCAAAAGCGTGCCAATCGTTCTCCGTTAAGGTTCTTATAGTCGTGCATGTAGATGTTGAACACGCCCACATAGGGACCGTCATCGCCGCCAGCGCATGCCCAAGCCTTATCGGCAAAGGGCAAAAGGCAGCAAAGCAGGCTAAGGGTTATAAATCTTTTCATAATCGTTTGCTGAATATTTAGTCAGGTTATGGTTGTTGATGTCGTAGAGAATTATCTCGTTATGCACGTCGGGTCGGTGCTTGTTGATGATGCTTTGCACGCTTTGCAGGTCGGCCATTGTGGCTTCGCGCGTGGCAATGGTATCAGTTGGCAGTACAGGATATTCGTCTTTGGTGTGGATAATCCCCACAAATTTGCCACCGCGAAAGAGGGTTTTCACCCTGAAAAGCGGATAAGCGGCATTGAGGGGCAGCGAATAGCCACGCAATCCGCCGATGTAACGGCGAACAACATCGGGGTCGAGTATGGGCTTTTGGTAGGAAAGCTGTTTGAAATCGCCCGTGTTGTAGAGCATCAGCGTGCCTTTGTCCACGGGTGGAGCCTTCATTCCCAGTTGGTGAAGGCGGATTGTGGCCGAGAGTTTCAGACCTACCTTCGCCACTATTTCTCGCAATTGTCGCAGAAACTCGAAGTAAGTGTCTTGCGTTTGCTTGGTCCAGTCGCAGTCTATTTGTATCTCCTTCACATTGCTTATGCCGTGCGTTTCGTTCATTTGGCGTATGCGCAGCCACAATTTTTCGGCAAACAAGAGCTTTTCTCGCATGCAATCGTTAGTGATGAATACCGTTGGCACCACCTCTATTCCTTGCGGAACGGAGTCGCGAAAGTCGATGGTGGCATTTGGAAGTGGCTCTTTCCCCGGCCTTGTCACCACGTCAAAATAGCGTATATACAGCTTTTGCACGTTGTGTGCCTTGTAAAACAGGCGTTTCGTGCTGTCGTTCACGAAGGTGGTTGCCCAATAATAGAGTGCCCGCACGGGCTTTTGGCGTTGTCCAGTGCAAGCAGCGAAGAGCAAACCCACCAGCAGGAGCAGCACAAAGCGCATGCCCGAGGCCAGTTTGGGAGGCGTAGTTTGGTTTTCATTCATAGGCTATGGTTTTGGTTATGCTATTTTGCTTCAAGCCTTTCCAGCCTAAGCGTCTGGTCAGAATAGTCAACCACGGCCAGCCTGTGGGTGATGAAGATGATGGTTTTGTCGCGCGAAGCCAAGATGTTGCTTAGCAATTGGCGTTCGGTTTCTGGGTCTAGCGCGCTTGTTGCCTCGTCAAAGAGCATGATACTACGGTCGCGGAGCAATGCCCTTGCAATGCCAATGCGTTGCGCTTGCCCCTCACTAAGTCCGCCCCCCGACTCGCTACACACCGTGTCAAGGCCTTGTGGCAGTTCCATCACGAAGTCGGCACAACTCTTATGCAGCGCGGCAATCATCTCTTCATCGGTAGCAGTGATGTTTCCAAGGCGCAAGTTGTCGCGTATTGTGCCGCTCATCAGTGTGTTTCCTTGCGGAACATAAACGAAATTGCAGCGCATCAGCGGTGTTAGTTCGCGCGAGTTGCCCTGCTCGTTGTAGATGCTTAGGCTGCCTTGCGATGGCGACACCAATGCCAAGAGCATGCGAATGAGGGTGGTTTTGCCAGCACCCGTCTCGCCAAGCACGGCAGTGCAGCTGCCAGGTTTGAAGTCGAAGCTGAGGTTTTGCACGATGTTGCGTTCGCGATCGCTGTAAGCGAAGGTCACATTGTTGAGCCGCAGCCCGCATGGTGGCCCTATGTAAACAGGTTTTCCCTGCTGTTCCAAGGGGTTTTCCTCTAGTTCCATCAGTCGTTCGGCCGCAGTGAACACCGCCACAAAGGCCGGAGCCAGTTTCGTTAAGTTGCGTGCAGGGTTCTGAATGCGGTTAACAAGTTGCAAGAAAGCGGTCATTCCGCCGAAGGTCAGCGTGTGATTGGCAAGCCTTATTGCCGCCCAAAGAAAGGCCACAAGATAGCCAAGGGCGAAACCGAAGTTGAGAACAACGCTCGAGAATACCGAGAACAGCGTTCGCCGCACCACATGTTGGCGCAGTTCGCTTTGCGTTTCTCCCAGCTTGTTCACCATCATGTTGTCGCTTTCGAGCGTCTTGATGAGCATTCTGTTTTGTATTGTTTCCTGCAAAACGCTTTGCACTTTCGAGTCGGAGTCGCGCACCTTGCGTGTCAGTCGGCGCATTTGTCCCACGTAAGTGCGGCTGGCCAAGAGGAAAATGGGCAGAATGCCCACGATAACCACGGCCAAGAGCTGGTCCATAGCGAAGAGATAGCAGAACGCCCCCACGAACATGGCCAGCACCGAAAGCGAAGAGGGGATGGTCTCGGTGAGGAAATTCACCACCTGGTTAACGTCTTGTTCGAGCCTGTTGAGCACATCTCCCGAGTGAAACGCCTCTCGGCCGTGCCATTGCGACTTCAAAAGGCGGTCGAGCATGCGCTGTTGCATGCGGTTTTGTGCCTTTATGCCGAGCAGGTTTCGCACCCAAGTGCTGGCAATGGAGAGCGAAAAGTCGGCCAAGATAAACAGTCCCATCACGCCCACGGCCCAATAAATGGAGCCAGGGAGCAAGCCCGACGCCACGTCGATGGCGCGCTTCACGGCCCAAACCTGGGCAAGACTCACCACCACTTGCAACACGCCGATGGAAGCATTGAGCATTGCTTGCAGCCTATTACCATTCCATGCCAGCCACAACCATCGGAGAATGGTTTTGGTGGAGTATTTGTTGTCGGGTATCCTAAGTAGCGATTTTAATCTCATTCCTGAATGTTTTGGGTAGGTGGTGTTGGTGCGGGCGTGCCGATGGTGGGTTATAGTCCGCTCTTTTCGCTTTTGTGTTCTGCCCGCGCATGCGTTGTTATTGCATGTCAGTGGGGCAAAGGCCGTTTCAGGGTGCTTCCGAGGCGTGGCCTTGCGTGTCGTGGTTGCGGTTATCAGCGCCCCACATCATCTTGTTCCTCAGTGTGTTGAAGTAGGTTTGGCTGTTGCGCCTTACCATTTTCACCACATAAGGTGCCTTGCAGATGTGTATCTCCGTGCCTTGCACCAGCTTGTTACTTCGTCCGTCGATGGCCACGAGGTAATTGTGCGAACGGCTTTTCACGCGCAAGTGCAGTTCTACGTTGGCCGGCAACACAATCGGTCGCACGTTAAGGCTGTGCGGTGCCACGGCAGTTAGGCACAGGGCGTTGGTTCCCGGCACCACGATAGGTCCGCCATTAGAGAGGTTGTAGGCCGTGGATCCGGC
>CAJPTO010000071.1 GCA_905373605.1 uncultured Prevotella sp. | reverse complement strand
GCCCGGTAAGGTGAAAATATCGGTGGCACAAGAAGGAAACTTGCGCGCTGCCATCGAGCTTTACATGGCTCAGTTTGGCAAGACCGAACCCCTTAGCGGCGAGTTGTTCGGCAAAAAGCAACTTACACAGATGGTTCTTAGTCCGGTTACGGGGACGATAGAAAGCGTCAAGACCGAAAACGTGAAGTGATGTGCAGGGCGTTTGGCCACAAACCATTGGGCGTGGCTCGTCTTTGGCATTATTTATAAACGCTGTGGGCATCTTATGGCGCGCTCTGCTTGGGCGCATACGACGTAAGGTGCCCACATTAACATTCAAAACAACTATATGAAGAAAACAATCCTCCCTGCATTGGCATTGGCATTGGCCTTTACCTTTGCATCGTGTACATGTAAGAAAGCAAACAACAACCAAGCTGCGGCCACTACACAGACAGCCGACTCGGCTAATGCCGCGGCCAATGGCCATGAAGACAATACCAACGCACCGCAATATGCCGACTTTTCGCTGCCTTCGCTCGACGGCAAGATGGTGAAACTTTCGGAAGTGGTGGCGAAAAACAAGATTACGATGATCGACTTTTGGGCCTCATGGTGCGGTCCGTGCCGCGGTGAGATGCCCAATGTGGTGGAAGCCTATAAGAAATTTCATGGCAAAGGCCTCGAAATTGTGGGTGTTTCGCTCGACGAACGGAAAGAAGATTGGGCGGATGCCGTGAAAGAGATGGGCATGACGTGGCTTCAACTTAGCGACCTTAAGGGTTGGGAGTGCTCGGCTGCTCGCCTTTATCATGTGCAAGGCATACCTGCTTGCTTGCTTATCAACCAGAAAGGCGAAATTGTTGGCAACGACTTGCGCGGCGAAGAACTGCATAACAGGCTTGCCGAATTGCTGAAATAAGGTAGATAATCTGCGATTTCTGGAGATTTTCGGGTAAAGTTGGCCAAAATCCGATCAGTTCTAGCAAATCCGACCAAGTCTGATAGAACTGATCAATCAGGCTATTCTGACAATATCCGACAGATCTGACCAATCAGATTATTCTGATAATATCCGACAGTTCTGGCCAATCCAGCTAGTCTGACAATATCCGATAGGTCTGCCCAGCCTGAATTGTCCGACAATGTCCGACAAAATCCAGCCAGCCCAACAAAAAGGCCGACCAGAAAAGCATCTGGTCGGCCTAATTTTGTTCAGGATGGCCTAATATTTTTTTTAGAACCAACCTTAATTCTTAATTTGTTTTCCCTTATGGCAAGCTGATAGCTTCGCTGGGACAAACACTAGCGCACGTTCCGCATTCGGTGCATGCGTCTGCGTCAATCTTATAAATCTCGCCCTCGGATATTGCTTCTACGGGGCACTCGGGCAAACATGTGCCACAAGCGATACAATCGTTACCAATTACGTAAGCCATAATAAAATTCTATTTTAATGTTTTTGTATAATATGTTCTTTCAGTAGTTGCGCATTTGTTGTGCGTAGTACTAACTTTTGATGATGCAAAGTTAGTAAAAGTTTCGTTACATACCTAAAAATAATGATTGTTTTTTTTGCTCTGCCCGTGTTTTTGGCATAAATACAGGTTGTTTTGACAGAAGAACATAAGGACATGTCGTTTTTGTTAGCAGGCATATCGCTCCTCTCTCACTTTGGAGAACGGGTTGGGGAGAGGCTTTTCACTCAAAGTAAAACGACAATGCAATCATCTTGCTTGCTGCGCGCGAAGTGGAACGGGCGTAAGGCACGAGGTTTTTGTCGCGAAGGCGGTCGGGATGCTTTGTGTCTAGGCAGTCGATGAGGCTGAACATGAATTTCAGTTCGGGCCGAAGTTTGAAGTAAGGCAGATAGAAATCGCAACCTATGCCCACCTCTGCAAACACGTCGTGGCGTTTAAATCGCACGATGTCTGTTTCGCTTCCGCTGAGGTTAATCATGGGATTGATGCCCGCAACAAGGTACGGGCGATGGTTGTTGAAGCGCGGAGCAGCGAAGATGATGTTGAAAGCCGAAGAGATGTAAGCCGTTTTCATGTCTTGCCGCTGCTCTATGGGTCGGCCGTCGGCATCTGTTTGTCCAAGGTTTCTGAACACAAGGTGCCTGTTTCCGAAGTACATGGCAGGCACCATGCGCAGTTGGAAATGGCGGTTAAGGCGCAATTCGCCCGTAACGCCCACCACAAATCCCATGTCGTAGCGGTCTTGTTCGGCGGCGATGTTGGTGTCAATCACCTGCCCGTTGTCTAATGTAAGGGTTTGCGGACCAGCATTAAACAGTTCCACATCTTGCACATGCGCACCCACAACCACGCCGAAATGAAAGGGGCGAAGGTCGGTATAAGGCCTGTTTTCCACGCGCCTTTGTTGGGCTGTGGCTGCAAAAGGCATTAGGCACATATATATAATAAGGAGTGTTAGCTGCTTCATACATTAGGTATAAACGCAAAGTGTGGGCGTTTATTGTGTTGGGGTGGGGCAAGGGTAGCCCCTACTTTTTCCCCACATTGAGCACGATTTTTCCCACATAGATGGCGTTTTTGCCGTTTTGGTCTACAGGAACAGGCACCCCGTCGATGTTGTTGGCATAGCGAAGCTGTTCGAAGAACGTGTGCGAATGTCCACCAAGCACCAAGTCAATGTTGCGTGAGCCGGCAATCATGCGCTGATCGTCGTCGCCACCGCTTCCCCAACCCAAGTGTGAGATGCAAATCACCACATCGCATTTCAGCTCTTTCTTCAGCATGGTGGCTGTTTTGAGTGCTGTTTCGGCCGGGTCGAGATACTTAACCGTCTTATACATCTTGGTAAGCACCAGTCCTTCAAGCTTTGGGTCGATGCCGAAGACGCCAATCTTCACGCCGTTGCGGCGAATAATGGTGTAAGGCTTCACAATTCCTTCGAGCGGTGTGCCGGTAAAGTCGTAGTTGGCACAGAGAATGGGGAACTTAGCCTTCTTAAAGATGCGCGCCGTGTTCTCCATTCCGAAGTCGAACTCGTGGTTTCCCACCGTACTGGCATCGCACCCCATGCGGTTCATCAGCTCAATCTCCACATCGCCTTTGAACATTGAGTAGTAGGGCGACCCTTGCGAGAAGTCTCCGCTGTCGAAATAGAGCAAGTCGGGATGCTTCTCACGTTCTTGTTTAATCATCTCCACACGCCTAAGAAACCCTCCACGCCCGGCAATGGCCGTGTCGGCAAGGTGTTCGCTGAGCGGCATGATACAGCTATGTGTGTCGTTGGTGTGCAATATCACCAGTTGCTTTTGTGCTTGTGCAGCGATGAAGGCCATGCAAATGATGGCTGTTAATATGTATTTCTTCATTTGAGTTGTTGAGTTTATGAGGTTTTTAGTTTTTTTTGTTGTTGCGTTTTTTGAGTTTAGGGTTGCCATATCCGTTTGGCCGTTAGTGTGTTAAGGCATAACGCAGCGCGCGTTAGCTTGTCACTGCAGCCGATACAGCCAACAAAAACTCGTGAACTCGCAGCCTAAAAAACTATTCAATCGTTATTCTTCCCTCGCGTTTTCCGCACACCGTTTTTCCCGCTTTGTGCTGTTCGCGAAAATAATCCATGATAACATAGCGCATGTTGTTTTGCTCTTCTTGCGGTGAAACGAGGTTAGTTCCCTCCTTAAATGCCGTCATTCCGTCGTTTCCCTGCACCACATAGTCGATGGTAGCCACGCGATACTGCGCGTTGGGGTCGATGTCTTTGCCGTCGATGGTGGCCTTAAGCAGCTTTCGGTTCTTGTCAATCACCAACCTTACGCTGTGACTAACGCCTTCTCCGCCGCGTTTTGCAATTTGTTGGAAGAGGCGAAGCGTTTGTTCGCCGGTAAGCGTAACGAAACACACTTTATTGTCGAAAGGTGCCACGTTGATGATGTCGCCTTGCGTAACGTCACCGTCTGCAATGGCTGCGCGCATGCCGCCAATGTTGTAAACGGCAAACTGCGGATGCTCGTTAAAGCGTTGGGCAGCCCAAACAAGTATGTCGGTAAGCAGGTTAGACAATGGACTCTCGGGCCTTCCGGCCGCCATGTAGCAGCCCGCTTGCCCCACAACGGGTGCCACAAGACTGTCTACCCGCTGCTTATACGGGGCCATGAAGGCCTGCAACTCGGCATCGTGAGCCGCATCATAACGTTTGTCTATCAATATTCGGCTACGCTCAATGCCCGTAACCGCATAACGTGCACCGCATCCGCAAAGCGTAAGCATCGTCATGAGAAGTGAAATAATGGCTGTTCCCTTTTTCATTTGCCTATATATATAAGGTGTTGATGATGTTGTTTCGGTTTGTTGTTGATGTTTTGTGGGGGCAGGTGGGCAGTCTGCATGCGTTTGTCGGCGCAATTTTGCCCCCTTTCGCCCCTCGGCATGCCGTTTTTGCACCATGCAAAAGGCTAGATTGCAAGGCAAAGTTACGCATTTTCTGGCAAGTTGATGGCAGCAAGGCGAGCTTTTTGTTACGGGTGACTGCAATTTTCTTTCATCTTGTTGTAGATATTTTTGAAAAACGTTGTATATTTGCAGCAACCAACGGCGTTATCTCGCGCCAATGCTACATAAAAAGCCTAAAACAATCAACTTTACAGGATAAACGAGATGAAAGACAACAGTTATTTTACGCCGCTCGTGGGCCGGCTTCTGCTTGCCACGATGCCGCTCTGGTGCGCCCCGGCGTGGGCTGTCGCCAACCCAACGGTTTGCACCTGGCACGCCGCCAACGGCAAACAGTGAACAACAAGCCACACAAAAAATTACGGGAACTGTGGTAGACAGCCACGGCGAACCGCTGATTGGCGTTACCGTGAAATTGAAAAACGGGCACGCAGGAGCAGTAACCGATCTCGATGGGCACTTCTCCATCGATGCTCCACAGGGTGCTTGGCTCGTGGTTTCGTATGTCGGAGCAAAGGATCAAGAGGTGCGTGCCACCAACAACATGCGCATTCAGCTAGACGATAACGTGTCGAACCTGAGCGAAGCAAAAATGATAATTTACTTTTGCGCGGATTCTTTTTACGACCAGCCTTAATATAACGTACTCATTTAAGGTCAAGGAAATAGTGAAATAATACTATTTTTGTATGCCCTTTCCTAACATTTATTGATTTTTGCTTAGAAATAACAGGCTTGCTTTTAGTTACAAGTTGTAATTTCTCCTCTGGGGATGTCCAGTCAATAGATGAATCTGTGTTTTTACGGCCTAATTCCTCAATTAAATCATTTATTTTCTTTGTCCAATGCTCCAAAGAGCATGCTTGGACATACCCAAACATCCCACAGACGTTAAGATGCTCTCCATGTTGTTTTTTCTTAAATCGTTCAATACCGCCTCGTACGCCACAAACATATTCTTTATAATTTGAGGTAGTTGACAAGCGTTTTGCTTCAAATTCAAGAATTGTGATTGGGTGTGACAAGTCCTTTCGCTTTGGATAAACACCAATATCTGTTTCTCGAGTGGACTTTGTTTGAGTTGGGTTCTTTCCAAACCTAAATGGCATATCTATATCCTTGGTCCATTCTAAATATTCTATCAGAAAATCAGTAATGCGATTCTCTTTATCCGAATCCCTGTGCTTTAAAAAAAATGAGGGGAACTTGCTTATCTTTGAATCGATAAAATCAAGTACCTTTTGGGCTTCAATGTCTTGCGAACTATCCAAAGAGTGGCTAGATGGCATTGATTTAATAAAGCTATTATCTCTCAACATTTCCGTACCTTGCATTTACATAGTCAGAGTAACATTCGTCGGAATCCCATAAGGCTATATTTGTTGACCAATATCGTATATTCTTAGGCTTCACAAGAATAATGTTGTTTTGACCATAAAGTTTTAATACACGCTGAATATGAAATTCTGCCAAAGACTTCTTTTGAGTAGGAATGACATCTTTTATATAAGAATCAAGGTCTTTCGATTTTATGAAAGAGGGGATTATCATGTCTGCAGTATATTCAAAGTGCAAAGCATAATATTTACCAGTATCTATAATCTTGAATAATTTAAAGGATTTGTTGTTATCTTCGTATATGTTATTTAATGATTTACAGAAGACATCTGAAAAAAACTGTATCTGAGATTGGCTTGCAGGTTCATCCTTTATTTCTTTATTGGCATAGTTATTCACAGCCTCTTTTATTATCTGGTTTTCTAAATCCGTCACTATTAAATCTGACAGATTAGTGGGGAAAGGTAATCGGTCTATATCTCTCTTTAAGATAGAAGTCGCTCTTCCTATGATTAACCTGCTACTTGTTGCCAAAATATAGAAACGATAAAGCGCATTGAATTCTTGGAATACGTCATGCACTTTTTTCAGTTCATTAATTTCATATTTTGGTGCATATATTCCTACCATTTCATGGCTAAAGCACATATTTTCATTCAAAAAGACTATCGGTATGTCTGATTTGCCAAAATTCTCCTTAATGATAATATGGGGTGCCAGATAGATTTCTTTCTTTTGAAAACGAGGGGCTTCAAAGTGGGTGTTGTCCTCATAAAACGTTTCAAAATCTCTATTTCCATTCTTGCCAAAAGTCCGTGGGTTTATTGCTTTATGCCCATGAATAAAGGGGGCAGGATATTTTTTATTTCCAACAGTATATCCTTCATTGTATTTCCATCCGCAATGTTCTTCTTTTTCAGCAATAAATTCCCCTAGGGTTCTCATTTTCTTGAACTTCTCAATCAAATCGTGAATTCGCCCTCCACCTAACAAATCTGCCTTCCAGACAAATGGATTATTGATAATGTCATCTTTACTGATAAAATGAAAGTCATAGTGGTCGAATTCCAAAAAGATTCGATTCTTGTTGGAAAATGTACGGTTGGCAACCAAATGTAATACTGGTTTTGTGTCAGGCAAAGATTTGTTAACAAATAAAGCGATTGTAGCCACTCGCGCACCTGCCCAAATGTCTGGCAGTAAAGTAAAATCGATTACCTGTTGTAAATTATGCCTTGAGAACAAAGCCCGCTTGAAGACTATATTGTTATTATACAATATGGCAGCTGCAGGTTGTATCATGCACAATTGTCCATCCGGCCTTAACAACTTCAAGGACTGTACCAAAAAATGTAAGGCTGGATTCTCATCTGGTATGTTAAATTCACACCTATATCCAAGATTTTTTCGTAGTTCTTTAAAGAACTCTTTTCTTTTTGGTTCCTTTCCGGACGCAGAATGAAGATTGAATGGTGGATTTCCTATCACTAAATCATACGTACCCCCACTATTAGAGGATATGTATTCAAAGAAGTCTGCTTTCTTGATATTCTCGCTAAAGTCAGGAAATTTCAATTTTTGCCATGTAGGCGGATCCAAATCCACTTCGTCCAACATAGCCAGAGCTAGGCTGAACACCGTCAACCGAACCGCGTCTTCTTCTATGTCAATACCATAAATACTATCTTTCAACAACCGCTTCAATACATCCAATGGTGGTTTAGGCAATTTGCCTGTTCTGCGCCACTCATGATACCTCCACCATTGTATGACACGTTTATATGCCCTCACAAGAAAAATGCCGGAACCGCAGCTCACATCTATAAGGCTGAAACTATCTTGTGGCTCTTTCAGTGGCATACACTCATCGATAAGTGTGCCGACAACCATTTCTGGCGTGTAAACAATATCTTTACTGTCTGTCAGAAGTTCTTCATAAACTGAGCTGATAATTTCCACAGGAAGGTGTGAGAAAGAATACAAACGCCAAATTACATACTGCTTGTTCTCAATGTTTCCATCTAAGTAGTCTGCGAGTATTTTCACTTCTGACTTTTGAATGGATTCCCTAGCCTCTTTTTCATTTTCCTTGTTCCATTCGAAAATTTTACCATTGAAATCTTCTGCCAGATGATCAAGCAACGCCATCAGTTTCCCTTGCCTGATAGATTGGCAGACGCTATGACGCGTCGTCAACGCGTTCTGGCTTCCGCAAAGGCAAAACTTCACAACCCCTTTTCTCTCAACATTTCCGTTAATCCCTGTAACTTATCAACTAGTAAAAGTCCCAACCATACATTACACACAGCGTTATTCGATGTACGGCATTCGTTAATTGCCTGTCGAATAACGCTTTTTTCGCTTTGTTTCTCAATGTACGCACCTCGTTCTTAGGCTTATTGCCTATCTTTGGCCGTAAATTCAGAAACGTTAAACATGAAACAATCTGTTCTCATCGCACTATTCGTGGTGCTTCCCTTGTCTGCTTTCGCCGAAACATTGCGCGTGTTGTCGCCCAAGCGCCTCACGTGGCTGGAGGTTACTGTTGAAAACGGCCGTGCCGCTTATGCTGCTGGCTACCGCAAGGCGGTGAAAGGCGACACCACAGACGTTGCCCTCTTGCGCCCCTCGCCGTTGGGGTTGCAGTCCAATCTGGGCGATTGGTCGCAACATTTAGTTTTCAAGTCGGCCAAGCGTTCGGTTGTGGAGCGCAGTTACGAGCTTCGCCAAGGCAAGAAACGCCACATACACTATGCCGCCAACACGCTCGCCGTAACCCTAGAAGCCGAGAAAAAACATCTGTTCGACATCGAATTTGAGGTTTCCGACAACAACATCGCCTTCCGCTATCGCATCCCCGCCCAAGGACAAACGCGCGCTATGGTGGTAACGGGCGAGGCAACGGGCTTCAGGCTCAACCCCAATGCCACCGCTTTCATCACGCCACAGAGCGATGCCATGATTGGTTGGAAGCGCACAAAGCCCAGTTACGAGGAACATTACGTGTGGGATGCGCCGCTCGCAACGCGCAGCCAATATGGCCAGGGGTGGACTTTCCTCTGCCTTTTCCGACAAGGCAGCGAGGGATGGGTGCTTATCTCCGAGACAGGAACAACGGGCAACTACGTGGGATGCCATCTTAACGATGCCACAACCGACGCGCTCTTCACCATTGCCTTTCCAATGGCTGGCGAAAACAACGGCTTTGGCTCCACCAGTGCACAGTTGGCGTTGATGCCCAACAATGTTTCGCCCAACGCCGAGCGCGCCGGATGCACGCCGTGGCGCACCATTACGCTCGCCCCAACGCTGAAACCCATCATCGAAACCACCGTGATGTGGGATGTGCTTACGCCGCTTTACGAGCCAAAAGCCGATTATCGCGGCATGCGCAACACGTGGTCGTGGATTATCTGGCAAGACAACAGCTTGAACTATAAAGACCAAGTGGCCTACATCGACCTCGCAGCACAGCTGGGATGGGAAGGTTGCCTCATCGATGGCCTTTGGTACGAGAACATGGGGCGCAAGCAGATGGAGCAACTCTTGGCTTACGCACGGCAGAAAGGCGTAAAGCCCTGGGTGTGGTACAACTCTAATGGTGGTTGGAACGATGCCCCGCAAAGTCCTTCGGGCTGCATGGACGGACCCATTCAGCGCAAACGCGAGATGCAATGGCTGCAACAGCAGGGTGTGGCCGGCATAAAGGTAGACTTCTTTGCTGGCGACAAGCAAGAAACGATGCGCCTTTACGAAGCCATCTTGAGCGATGCCAACGACTATGGCCTGCAAGTGATTTTCCACGGATGCACCTTACCCCGCGGATGGGAAAGGCTTTACCCCAACTATTGCGGCTCCGAGGCCGTGTTGGCGTCAGAAAATCTGGTGTTCTCGCAGCAGTTTTGCGACCTCGAAGCACGCCATGCCACCCTGCATCCTTTTGTTCGCAACGCCGTTGGGGCGATGGAATATGGCGGAACGGTGCTGCAAAAGCGACTGAACCGCGAAGGTAATGGTGGAAACACACGCCGAACATCGGATGTATTCGAATTGGCCACGGCCATTGCCTTTCAATGTAGCGGCCAAAACTTTGCCATTACGCCGCTCGACCTTGCCAAGCAGCCGGCGTTCGAAATAGATTTCATGCGCGATGTGCCAACCACCTGGGACGATACGCACTTCATAGACGGCTATCCCGGAAAGCATCTCACCTTGGCGCGCCAAAGTAGTGCTGAAACTAAAAAACCTAACACATGGTATGTGGTTAGTTTCAATGCAGAAACACAGCCTAGAAAGCAAACCATCTACATGCCCGAGTTTGCCAATCAGCGCAAAACCTACCTTTGGGACGGCAAAGACGGGAACACACTCACGCAGTCTGTTCTCGCTTTCGATAAGAGGGGGCGCGCCACTGTCACCATTCAGCCCCAGTGCGCCGTAGTGATATTCTAAACTTTGCTTTGGTAAAGCCACCTGTTTACCTCGTTAACTCGTCAACTTGTAAACATGTCAACTTGTTAACTTGTCAACATGTCAACTCGTAAACACGTCATCTCGTCAACATGTCAACAATATATCCCCAACAACAATGAAACGAACACTTACCCTTTTGGCACTTATGCTGTTCACCATTGCCGCTGCAACGGCGGCAAAGAAGTCGAAGCTGCCTGCCGAAAAAGGCATGGGTGCCTATCTCTTCACCTATTTCAACGACCCCACGCACAGCCTTTTCATGGCCCTGAGCTACGATGGCTACTCGTTTACGGCACTGAACAACGGCCAACCTGTCATCTCGGGCGACACCATTGCCGAGCAACGTGGCATCCGCGACCCGCACATCTATCGCGCACCTAACGGCAAATTCTACCTCGCCATGACCGACTTGCACATCTTCGGACGTGAACGGGGGCTGCGAACCACGCGATGGGAACGCCCCGACAGCTACGGATGGGGCAACAATCGTGGGCTGGTGCTCATGTCAAGCAACGACCTTATACACTGGACTCACCACGAAGTGCGCATCGATAAGCTTTTCCCAAACTTCGAGCAGTTGGGTTGCGCCTGGGCTCCGCAAACAATCTGGGACCCAGCCGTGCAGAAACCGATGGTCTACTTCACCATTCGCCAGCACGCAGGCGGCCGAACAAAGCTTTATTACAGCTACGCCAACGAAGATTTCACCACGTTGGAAACCGAACCTAAGCTACTTTTCGAGTACCCCAACGACAAAGTGCAGGTGCTTGATGCCGACATCTGCCCCATGCCCGACGGGCGTTACTTCATGTCTTACGTGGCACAAGAGCAGCCGGGCGGCATCAAGTACATGATTTCCGACAAGATAAACCATTATGCCGACTATAACGCCCAGCAAATCGATGCAGAGAAGGGCGCATGCGAAGCACCTAACGTGTGGAAACGCATCGGGGAGAAGAAGTGGGTGCTGATGTACGATGTGTTTAGCATAAATCCGCACAACTTTGGCTTCGTGGAAACAACCGACTTCAAAACCTTCAAACCCCTTGGACGCTTCAACGAGGGTGTGATGAAAGCCACTAACTTCTCCTCGCCCAAGCATGGAGCGGTGATACAGATTACAAAGGCCGAGGCACAAAGGCTGGAAAGCTATTGGAACAAACAAAAGCCCACCACCATTATCAAGCCCGGACAGCTGTGGCCCGACGATGGCGGCCGGCATATCAACGCTCATGGCGGCGGAGTGATGAAGCATGGCGACACCTATTATTGGTTTGGCGAACACAAGGCCGACACAACGTCGTCGGCAATGGTGGGCGTGATGTGCTATAAGTCGAAAGACTTGGCCAATTGGACCAACTGCGGCGTGGCACTTGCCGTTACCGACCAGCGCGGACACGACATCGAGCGCGGCTGCATCTTGGAAAGGCCGAAGGTTATCTACAACAAGGTGACGGGAAAGTTTTGCATGTGGTTCCACCTGGAGCTGAAAGGGCAGGGCTATCGCGCTGCTCGGTATGGCGTTGCCGTGAGCGACAAGCCCGAAGGGCCTTATCGGTTCCTCTATTCGCAACGCGCCAATCCCGGCACTTGGCCCGTCGAGTTCGGCAAAGACCAATTGGCTGTGGCCGACACGCTGAACGAAGACCATTACAAACAGTGGTGGACACCTGCCTGGCGCAAGGCCATAACACAAGGGTTGTTCGTTAAACGCGACTTCGGCACGGGGCAAATGGCCCGCGACATGACCCTCTATGTAGACGACGACGGCCGCGCTTACCACATTTTTTCATCAGAAGACAACCTCACGTTGCACATTGCCGAGCTCACGGCCGACTTCCTTCACCACACTGGTCGCTACACACGCATGGCACCCAGTGGGCAAAACGAAGCCCCAGCATTGTTTAAACGCAACGGCGTTTATTGGATGATTACCAGTGGCTGCACGGGATGGGACCCCAACGAGGCCCGAATGTTCTCCGCACCAAGCATCTGGGGGCCGTGGACACAGCATCCCAACCCCTGCATTGGGCCTAATGCCGACAAAACTTTCGGTGCGCAAAGCACCTACATCCTTGAGTTGAAGGCCGAGGGAAAGCCCTCGCAATACATCTTCATGGCCGACATCTGGCGGCCAAAGCACCCCAGCGATGCGCGATATGTGTGGCTGCCCATAGAGTTCAGCGGCGACAGGCCCGTTATTCGCTGGCGCGATGAATGGAACATCGGGAAATGAACGCCGCCCACTCGGCAGAATAACGGGCAGATGGCGCAGAAACCTGCTTGAGAAACGCATGCTTCTGCCATAAACTGCACGCTTCGTCATTGCCAGTGATGCGCTATACAGGTGTCTGGCATATGCC
>CAJPTO010000070.1 GCA_905373605.1 uncultured Prevotella sp. | reverse complement strand
GGTCGAAGTCCACCAGATTGTACTTCTTCAGCAGGTCCCAGTGGCACAGCGCGTCGCCGTCCAGCCGGGGCATGGGGCCGCCTTCTTTCACCACCACATTGTCGGCAGCGTCTTTCCCTTCTGGCACATTGTCGGCCGGGATGTTGGGAATGTTGCAAAGCAAGGCCGCGAGTTCTTGTTCGGCATCAGCCATTTGCATTTGCAGCAGCTTGTCGTTCTCCTTATATATGGCCACCTTGGCCTTCACTTCTTCGGCCTCTTGCGCTTTGCCGTCCTTCATGAGCATGCCAATTTGCTTCGACATGCTGTTTGCTTCTTGTTTGTTCTTGTCCAACTTCTGTTGAGCTTCGCGTCTGCGCTTGTCGGTTTCAAGCACTTTTTCGACAGCTTCTCTTGCTCCCTTAAAGTGTTTCTTCTCCAAACCCTTAATCACACGTTCAGTTTCCTCACTGATGAGTTTAAGTGTAAGCATTGTTCTTGTTTTGAATTAAACGTTATAAATTGCTCGCAAATATACAAATTAATTTGTTTCCTGCAAAGAAAAGCAGCCATTCTATGGGTTGTAAGTGAACAATTTTGGCAGATTTCACTGCGATTGCAGCAGGGTCGCCGATTACATTTTGACGCACGTTTGCGGTGTGATGTTGGCAAGTTGTCGTTACTTTCTGCGATGTGGACTTCAAATCGGATGGTGAACACAATACATTTCGTACAAAATCATTTGGGTGAATGCCATTGGCGTGAACAAAAATATTGGCTCAAAACGCCACATTTTCTAACCGTTTGGCTGTCTTTCCTTTCGCTCGGCATCCTAGTCATCCGCCATTTCTTTATCAAAAAATGCCGTTCTAAAACGTTTAAAGTCCGTCCATTTTATTGAATTGTAACATTTTCTGTCATACATTTGCACTTAATACCGTAAAAAATAACTATATTTGCAAACTAAAAGCAGTGGTCCGGCTCTGTCGCTGGCATCAAAAGATGCGAGAGGAAAGTCCGGGCAGCACAGGACATCCCACTTCTGAAAATGGAAGCTGTTGGCGACAGCAGGTAAAGGTAGAAGAAAATAACCGCTCCTTGGCGCACCTCTCGTAGCGTTCGCCTTGGAGTAAGGGTGAGAAGGCGGTGTAAGAGACCACCAACCGATGGGTGATCATCGGGTTGTACCTTCTGGGAGCTGCAAGTTCACGTATACCATCGTCCGAAGGTTGTCCGTCTGAAACACGTTTACGATGGAGGGTAGAATGCTTGAGCCACGGGGTGACCCTTGGTCTAGATAAATGGCAGGCACTTTTTTGATGCCCCGCGGGGCACAGAAAAAGTACAGAACCCGGCTTACAGGACCACTGCTTCTTTTCTTTTCCGTTTGTGCTTGTGCTTATGAAGAAGACATTAGACACCATCCGCAGGTTTTTTAAAGTGGATCTATGGCAGATACGGCGCGAAGACGTGTCGCCCATTGTCTTTGTGTGCCTAATGGTGTTGAAGCGTTTGGTGGTTACGGTGAAGTTTTTCACCACCCGAAGCGTCACCGACATGGCTTCGGCACTCACCTACAGCACACTCCTTGCCATCGTACCCATTGTTGCCGTGGTGTTTGCCATTGCGCGTGGGTTCGGCTTTTCCAAGTATATAGAGGTGTGGTTCAGGGATGCTTTGTCCAGTCAGCCGCAAGCAGCAGAAACAATTATCGGCTTTGTCAATTCGTATCTAGTGCACACCAAGGGAGGCCTTTTCCTTGGAATTGGGCTGTTGTTCATGCTCTTTACGGTGCTGATGCTTATCAGTAACATCGAAAAAGCGTTCAACAGCATTTGGCAAGTGCAACACCCACGCAGCCTTTTCCGCACCATAACCGACTATTTGGCCATGTTCTTCCTAGTTCCCATCGTCATTGTAGTCACCTCGGGTGTATCAATCGTGATGGCAACCTTTGCCCAAGACATCAACGAATATGTGGTTTTGGGGCCTATGATGCGGCTTGTTATCTCCATCATGCCCTATGTGCTGATGTCGGCAGTGTTTGTTTGCCTCTTTATCTTTATGCCCAACACCAAGGTAAACTTCTCGGCAGCTTTCTTCCCAGGCATACTTTCGGGCATCGCCATGCAGCTGTTGCAGGTGTTTTACATCCATTCGCAAATATTCCTCTCCTCATACAATGCCATTTACGGCTCTTTCGCAGCCCTGCCACTATTCATGTTGTGGGTTCAAATCTCGTGGAGCATCTGCCTTTTCGGTGCAGAATTGAGCTATACCAGTCAGAATATGGAGAGCTTCGACTTGATGGGGCAAGCAGACGACCTAAGCTATCGCTACCGAATGATGCTTAGTGCCCTGATATTGGGAAAGATTTGCAAGCGCTTCGATGAGGGCAAACCGGCCTACACAGCCGTGGAATTGAAGCTAGAAACCAACATCCCCGTGCGCCTTGTGCAGCAATTGCTCTTCGACATGCAGAATGCCAACCTCGTTACTTACGTTGCCGGCGACGAGAAAGAAACGCAAGCGCGCTACCAGCCCGCCATAGCCTTGAAGCATCTCACGATGGGATTTATGATGAGTCGATTGGAAGCAACGGGCAAATGGAACATCGACCTCGATGTGCGCAAGCACCTCAAAAGCAAAGAATGGGTTGAATTTTATAAACTAAGGCGGAAATACCTGAGCGAACTTGACGAAATTTCGTTGAGCAAGCTTTGAGATTTGAGCCATATAACCATTATATAGCAAATAGATTATGCATGTAGAACTGATGGATTTCGAACAAAGAGTTTCTAGCAAGATACGTGTGGAAAGCGGGTTTCCGGGCTTTCCGCAACCCGAACAATATAACCTTACGAAAGCCGAAATAGACGATTACCTGCTTGACAAGCAAGCCATTCTGGACAGTGCCGGCTCTGTACGCACGCAATACACCATCATGGGTGTGATGATTGTGTTGCCCGTTGTGGTGTTTTCGGCTTTTCCGCAAAAAGACATGCCAGGGGGTAGTTGGGCCATCTTTGTGGCATTGGGCATCGGCCTTTGCTTGGCAGCACTGGTAAAGCTACTCATGAAGATGCGCATGCGACAGCGATTGAAAGGCTTGCACGACGAGCGTATCGAACGTTACATTGAAGATGTGATGAATTTCAAAAGCTAACCCTTGGCTAAATTTCGCATGCCAAGGGCTATCAATGATATCCAAACTAATTTTTAAATCAAAACAATCGACAACATGGAAAATCAGAAGACAGACCTACCCGACTTCATGTCGTATAAAGACAAGTTTACACAAAGCGGGTTTATCGAGAAAATATCCAAAATAGCCAAGCGCGCAGGAGCTAAATTGGTGTATGCCGCCTTGATTTTGTATTACACCTTGCAAAGCGACTCGGTTTCTTTGAAGGATAAGACCATTATTGTTGCTGCCTTGGGCTACCTTATCAGTCCGCTAGATGTTATCCCAGATGCCATTCCCATTGCTGGTTTGGGCGACGACCTCGGCGTTTTGCTCTACGTCCTGCGTAAGGTGTGGACCGACATACCCGAAGACGTGAAGACGAAAGCACACGAAAAACTCTCGAAATGGTTTGATGAAGAAGAGGTGAAAGAGGCCGACAGCATCAAATTTTAAGCTTACAGCTGGCCTTAAAGAATTGTTTTGGCCGGTTTTTATTACAGGCTGGTTCTAAAAAAATGCTCACAAGCCCTTTCCCTTTCTGTTTGCTCTTTGCTGTCTTTTTGCTTTTATCTGCCACCTTTCGCTTACGCTTCAGCCGCATCGTGCACTATATTGACCCTTCAAACGAAAGTTGTTTTGCTAAAAGCAACAAGACAGCAAAGGCCATTTTATAGTCAGAACGAAGTGGGTTTGGACTTATGCATTGCTCACAGTATGTGCGCCAATCACGGTTTATGGTATCCATCTTGATTTTGAATGGTCATATGTTTCCTTGTTTTTGCCGTACATAACGAAAGGCTTTTTTATGCCCTTGACTACAAAAGAAGACGCTACCTCTCGATAAACGGAGTGCCTGACAACAGAATAGGCCCGATGCCAGCATCTAAAGCCTTGTAACGGCTCCGTTTAGTCGAGAGGTAGCGTCTTACTTTACCTTTTCGAACGTGGTTTCTACTTCATTGCTCGTGCGGCGAACCAGCAAACGGCCCACACGCCAACAGCTTAACAGTTCGATTTCTTTTACCTATGTTTAGCATGTTCCTAAAGTGGGCTTATTTTAGCTGTTCCTTAAAGAAGTTGGTTATCTGGCGTAGCAGGTGATTACGTGTGTTTCCGCCGTAAATGCCGTGGTTGCGGTTGGTGTAATACAATTCCTTAAAGTCTTTGTCGGCTTGAACAAGCACCTCTGCATATTCGAAAGTGTTTTGCGGATGCACATTATCATCAGCCAGTCCGTGGCAAATAAGCAATGCACCATGCAGATTGTTGGCGCGCGTCATGGCATTGTCGTCGTATCCCTTGCCGTTTTCTTTCGGAGTGCGCATATATCGCTCCGTATAAATGGTGTCGTAGAAGCGGAAAGAAGTGGGCGGAGCCACCGCAACGCCAGCCTTAAAGGCCTTATCACCCGTACTCATGCTCATCAGGGTGTTAAATCCACCAAAGCTCCAGCCCCAAATGCCGATGTTGTTGCCGTCTACGTAGGGCAAGGAGGCGAGATAACGTGCCGTTGCCACTTGGTCTTGCGACTCCAATTTGCCCAAATTCAGGTAGATGGACTTTTCGAAAGCCGAACCTCTTCCGCCAGTTCCGCGCCCGTCTACACACACAACGATGAAGCCTTCTTGTGCTAGATACCTGTCAAAGAGTGCTCCTTGCCCCATCGAACCTATGCTCCACGAGTTTACAACCTGCTGACTACCTGGTCCGCTGTACTGAAACATGATGACAGGATATTTCTTAGATGGCGAAAAGTTGGTGGGCTTAACCATCCAACCGTCTAGTTTCACGCCGTCGTTGGTGGTAAACGAGAAAAATTCTGGCGAAGGAAGCCCCTCTTGTTGGTATTTGGCTGCCAGTTGCTTGTTGTCAAGCAGCGTTGAAACCACTTTGCCGCGAGCATCACACAAAGTGAAGATGTATGGCGTGGTGGCATTGCTCCACGTGTTGATGAAATATTTCAGGTCGCCCGAAAAAATAGCACTGTTCCAACCGTTTTGTCTAGACAGACATTCGGTTTTGCCGTTTTTGTGGTTCACAAACACCTGCCTGTCGTGTGCCGTTGGTGCGGCTGCTTGGTAGAAAACATCACCCGTTTTCTCATCATAGCCATACACGTGCGTTATGTCGAAGTTGCCATCGCCAATCTTGCGTATTTGTTTTCCGCCCATGTCGTACATATACAAGTGCATGTAACCATCGCGGTCGCTGGGAAGCAAGAAACAATTGCTGTAAACAGAAATGTTCTCGATGGCCTCTTCTTTCACGTATTTGTCACTTTTCTCCCTCACCAGCAGTTGTGCCACGGTGCTTCGTGGGTTCACCGTGTAGACGTTAAGCACGTCTTGGTGGCGGTTCATGGTGTAAACCAGAATCATGTCGGCATTGGTTGTGGTCTTTATCCGTGGAATGTAACCATCTGCATCCAATGGAACATCAAGTTTTCTGGTTTGTCGCGACTTGATGTCAAAGCTCCAAACCGACACTTTTGCATTGTCTTCGCCCGCCTTTGGATACTTATAAGAGAATAGCGAGGGGTAGGTTTCGTTCTCATTATGCTTGGGATTTAGGCCCTTATACATCTGCAATGAAAAAGTTTTCACGTCTTTTTCATCATAGCGCACCCAGCAAATCATCGTTCCATCGGCGTTAAACACCAACGAACTGCTAACGCCGAACTCTTCTTCGTTCACCCAATCTGGCACGCCATTAATCACTTCGTTTATCTTTCCGTCTTTTGTCACTTGGCTTTCAGCATTGTCGTAGAGCAGTTTCACGAGGAAGATGTTGTTGTCGCGCACGAAAGCCACTTGCCTGCTGTCGGGCGACCACGTTGGATTTTGCTGTGGTCCGCCATCTGAAAGCTTATCCAGCCGTCGCGAAGCCACCGTATATATATAATAGGTGGCTTTAAAAGTGCGCCTATATATCTTTTGCGAGTTGGTGCAGATAAGAATTCGGGTTCCGTCGGGCGAAAGAATGTAGCTGTCGAACGACTTCACCTTTTGTCCTTGCGTGTTGTTCACATCGAAAAGCACGTCCACTTGTTTGCCCGTTTTGAAAGAGTAACGCACGATGCGTTGCCCGTCGTCGCTTATTTGCGCATAGAGGTCGGTGCCTTCAATGGGTTTAATCCCCGTGATGTAGCTAGCCGAATACGTTCCGTTGGTTATTTGCTTCAAATCAAGGCTGCCACGTGCAGAAACAGCGGCTGCCGACAAGAGAAATGCCATACAGGATAAAATCACTTTTTTCATGATTGAATGTTTTTAGTCGTAATTGCGGACAAAGATAATTAAAATTCCGTACTTTTGCAAACCATTAGTGGGCATTTGTTGTTGCCCACACCTCAAAAAGACGAACGATGCAACTACCATACAACGATTTTGGGAACTGGATACGCACGCAATTCCCCTTTAAAGTGCAGAAGATTTCGGTTAACGCAGGCTTCACTTGTCCCACGCGCGATGGGCAAACAGGCTTTGGAGGCTGCACTTATTGTAACAACCGCAGTTTCAATCCCACCTATTGCGAACCGCAACTGTCGGTTCGGCAGCAGCTCGAAGCGGGCAAAAAGTTCTTTGCACGCAAGTATCCAGACATGAAATACCTGGCTTACTTCCAAGCTTACACCAGCACTTATGCTGCTGTCGACCGCCTTAAGGCCATGTACGAAGAGGCCTTAGCAACAGAAGATGTGGTGGGTTTGGTTATTGGTACGCGCCCCGACTGCATGCCTGATGCCCTACTCCACTATCTTGAAGCGTTGAACAAGCACACGTTTCTCATCGTTGAATACGGCGTAGAAAGTGCCAACAACCGCACATTGGAACGCGTTAAGCGCGGCCACACCTTCGAATGTAGCCGCGAAACCATCGAGCGGACGCATCAATGCGGTATACGAACTGGCGCACATGTCATCTTAGGACTGCCTGGTGAGGATGCAAACGAAAGCATCAGGCAGGCCCACATCATGTCGGCACTGCCCATCGACATTCTTAAAATCCATCAAATGCAGATAATCAGGGGAACGTTGTTGGCCAAAGAGTACATGGAACACCCGTTCCATCTGTACACGGTAGACGAATATTTGGATGTGATTTGCGAATATGTGAAACGCCTTCGCCCCAACTTGGTGCTAGAACGCTTCGTTAGCCAGTCGCCGCCAGGGCTACTCATTGCGCCTAAGTGGGGGCTGAAGAACTACGAATTCACCAATTTGCTCGTTCGAAAGATGTCGAACGAGCAAATTGTTCAGGGCATCATGGCCTTGTAATTGTCGCCAGACATAAGCTCTTCATAACCAATGTCTGGGTGGGCGCGCATGTAATTCTCCACATAGCCAACAAACTTGCTGCGGTAGTTTTGCTTCGCCGTTGCCTTATTCACCACCCACCATATCTTCGCCATGTGCAAGTCGTTTTCCATTTGCGAACGTGTGTCGTGCCTGTCCAGCGTGTAATGCGACAACAAGTAAAAGCTCAAAGCATCGGGAACGATGTATCCACGGTGCATGGTCTTGGTTTGTTCGGGGCTATAGAAACGCTTGTAAAGCACATAGTCTTCTCCCATATACTTGTCTAGCGACACGCCAATGGTACCATTTCCCACGATGATGCTTTGGTCGAACGAACTTATCTGCGTGTAAATCTTAGGTTGCGGCAAGTTGGGAAACCACTTGGAAAGCCTGTTGAAGGCGTTTGTGAACTGTTCGTTCACATCGTTGATGTTGTTAAACTCTGCTTCAACATCGGTCACCAACCTTTGCAGGGTGGTATCTTGATAATAATGTAAGAAGCGATGATGTATTTCAGAGTCTTCTATCGTGCCAAGCTGCAACACCTTTTCTATGAGCGTTCGGGTTTCCGTTGGGTAGTCGGTGTTCATTTGTTGCAGAGCCGAATAGTCGCCTGTGGTAAGGTAACGACTTTCCAGACGATCATAGCGTTGCACCTTAATGCACTCGCCATGTTCGCCGCCCATGTTGTGCCACATCTTTATTTCGCAGCCCACAAACATGATTGAATATAACATGAGTATTAATGATAATGCCTTCACGTCGTCGCCTTTTTAATCGATTTCTCGTTGCGAATTTACTATTTTTTTATTTATAAACCAAACATTTTGCTAAAAAACATAAAATTTTTCCGTCTTTCAACCCGAAATATGTGTTTTGTGTTAACAAATATGGATAAATTGCCAATATACGAAATATTAATAAAGTGAATTTTAATGCAGCAATTGTATAATAAAATGCTACCCATTGACCCCAAAATGCAATCTTAACGCTAGGTTTGTAGCTTATGTTAATTTGTTTTTGTACTTTTGCATTTCAGCAATTAAATGTTTAAACAGATGAGGAAAATATTATTTATGCTCTTAACAGGTTTAAGTCTATCCCAATATACGCAGGCACAGAACGTTGAAATAAAGGTGATACAAACCAGCGATGTGCACGGAAGTTTCTTTCCTTACGACTTCATCAACCGCCGCGACCGCAAAGGCTCGTTGGCAAGGGTTAGTTCTTACGTCAATGCCATGCGCGAGAAATATGGCAAGAACCTTGTCTTGCTTGACAACGGCGACATCCTGCAAGGGCAACCCACATGCTATTATTGCAATTTCGTGAAGCCTTCAATGCCCAATTTGGCTGCCTCGGTGGTGAATTACATGAAGTATGATGCTCAAACGGTGGGTAACCACGACATCGAAACGGGACATCCCGTTTACGACAAGTGGATTAAAGAGGTGAAATGCCCCATGCTTGGTGCCAACATCATCGGTACCCAAACGAACAAGCCCTATGTTAATCCATACACAATCATCAAGCGCGACGGTGTTAAAGTGGCTGTCCTGGGCATGCTTACACCAGCTATTCCCAACTGGTTGAAAGAGAGTTTATGGGCTGGCTTGCGCTTTGAGAACATGGTGACATCGGCAAAATATTGGGTGAAACACATCCAAACGAAAGAAAAACCCGATGTGCTTATCGGACTTTTCCACAGTGGCCGCGATGGAGGCATACACACTCCCGAGTATGATGAGGACGCTTCGCTGAAGGTTGCGCGCGAAGTGGAGGGTTTCGACATCATTCTCTTCGGTCACGACCATACACGTTATTCGGGTTGGGTGAAGAGCAACGCCGGTAAAGACGTGCTATGCCTGGACCCTTCGTGCGATGCCTACATGGTAAGCGATGCAACCATCAGCATTCGTAAGGCTAAAGGAAAGTTGATAAGCAAGAAAATCACGGGCGACGTGATAGACATAACGGGGCAACCCGTCGACGAGAAGTTCATGCAACACTTCAAAGCCGACATTGACAGCGTGAATGCCTTTGTAAATCGCAAGATAGGACGCTTCGAAAACGCCATCTACACGCGCGATTGCTACTTCGGAAGTGCCGCTTTCACGGATTTCATCCACGACCTGCAACTGAAGATAACGGGAGCAGACGTTTCTTTCAATGCGCCGCTGTCGTTTGACGCGCGCATCAACAAGGGCGACGTCTTTGTTAGCGACATGTTCAACCTCTATAAATACGAAAACCAAATCTACGTACTCAAAATGACGGGCAAGGAGATACGCAACCACCTTGAGATGAGCTACGACCTTTGGGTGAACACCATGAAGTCGCCCGAAGACCACATCATGCAGCTCAGCGAATGGGCCAAACAAGACCGCCAAAGGTTTGGATTTAAGAACCTTGCTTTCAATTTCGACAGTGCTGCGGGCATCATCTACGAGGTGGACGTTACCAAACCCGACGGACAAAAGGTGCGAATATTGAGCATGGCCGACGGCACTCCTTTCGACGAAAACCGTTGGTACAAGGTGGCCATGAACAGCTATCGCGGCAACGGAGGCGGTGAACTGCTCACCAAAGGGGCGGGAATACCACGCACTGAGCTGAAAAACAGAATTGTGTTTGAAAGCGAGAAAGACCAGCGATTCTACCTCATGGAAGAGATAGAAAAGGCTGGCGTGATGAATCCACAGGCACATAACAACTGGAAATTCGTGCCAGAAGAGTGGACTAAGCCTGCTATCGAAAGAGACAGAAAGCTGATTTTCGGCAATTAAGGCGACACAACGCCGGCCCTTACACATTATATATATAGGCAAACATAGCAAAGACGAAGCAAAGGTTGCATAAACTAAACCTTTTCGCTTGCTGTGTTTGCCATAAACAGAAAGCCAATGAAAAGCCTGTGGTTTGTATTCAAACAGTCTAACTTGCTGCTAGAGCAGCTGGATGCGCAATCTTTCGGCATCCCCCTTTCAGAAAAACCACCAACACCCGTGGCCGACGGTCACGACATTCACGACATGGGCAACACTTCCGAGGGAACGGCCATCAAGACTTACACGATAGACGAGGAAACAACCTTGCCCGAACCTCTTACGTTCTGCGATTTAAGGCAATCTTACTACAAACTTCCCACCCATCTCTACCTCTTGGCCGGCAAGTGCCGCGAAATAAACTATTGGGATGCGCACACCAAGTTTTGTGGTGTGTGTGGTGGCGCGATGAAGCTGCACACCAACATCTCCAAACGCTGCACTTGCTGTGGAAAAGAGGTGTGGCCGCAACTGGCAACGGCCATCATCGTGCTGATACATAAAGGCGATGAGGTGCTACTGGTACATGCCAAGAACTTCAAAGGCAACTTCTACGGCCTTGTTGCTGGCTTTGTAGAAACGGGAGAGTCGCTTGAAGAGGCCGTCATGCGCGAAGTAAAGGAAGAAACCGGGCTGGAAATACATCCGCCACACTATTTCGGAAGCCAGCCTTGGCCCTTCCCCATCGGACTGATGGTGGGCTTCGTGGCACGCTATAAAAGCGGAAACCTGCGCTTGCAAGAAGAAGAACTCTCGGCTGGGGGATGGTTTCACCGCGACAAATTGCCGCAAATACCCGAGAAACTGAGTTTGGCTCGCAAGCTGATTGACTTTTGGCTGCAACAGAAAGACCGCTAAGCACCTCTTGGAAGCATCCTTCACAAGCTCTCCGCATGCTGAAAAGCAACGCCCCAAAAGGCAAGAAAACACGCACCCAAACGCGCTATCCCAATAAATTGTAGTAACTTTGCATGGCATTTTTGCAACAATTGCTACATATTATACATCAATATATAATGGATAACCACAAAATTCCACTCTTGGGGCATACGCTCGATGAGCTCAAAGCCATTGCCACAGATAACGGCATGCCTGCCTTTACGGGCAAGCAAATGGCAGTTTGGCTCTACGACAAGCACGTGGAAACCATCGAAGAGATGACAAACATCTCCAAAATCAACAGGGAGAAGCTTGCCCAACGCTACGAAATAGGTGCATCGAAATTTATCGAAGCACAACATTCTAAGGATGGCACCATCAAATATCTGTTCCCTACCGAGAGTGGAAAGTTTGTGGAAACGGTGTATATCCCCGACCGCGACCGCGCCACGTTGTGCGTTTCGTGCCAAGTGGGATGCAAAATGAACTGCCTTTTCTGCCAAACAGGCAAGCAAGGCTTCGAGGGAAACCTTACGGCAAGGGACATTCTCAACCAAATTTACGCACTCCCCGAACGCGAAAAACTCACCAACATTGTCTTCATGGGCCAGGGAGAGCCTATGGACAACTTGGACAACGTGCTGAAAGTAACGCAGATATTAACAGCCGACTACGGCTACGCATGGAGTCCCAAGCGCATAACAGTGAGCAGCGTTGGCGTGAAAGGCAAGCTCAAACGCTTTCTGGATGAGAGCGATTGCCACGTGGCCATCAGCATGCACTCGCCAATCCCCGAGCAAAGAGCCAGCATCATGCCTGCCGAGAAAGCCATTTCGATTGAAGAAATCGTGCAATTGCTCAAGCAATACGACTTCACACACCAACGCCGGCTTTCCTTTGAGTACATCATGTTCGGCGGACTGAACGACACCACACTCCATGCACGCCAGTTGGTGAAGCTTGTTGAAGGCTTGGATTGCCGAGTAAACCTCATCCGATTTCATCAAATTCCCAACGTTAACCTGAAAAATTCTGACGAGAAACGCATGGAGGCTTTCAGGGATTATCTCACAAACCACGGCGTGTTCACCACCATCAGGGCCAGCCGTGGCGAAGACATCTTCGCCGCGTGCGGACTATTGAGCACTGCCAAGCAGATTGAAGGCCGACAAGAAGCGGCGAACAACAACCAGTAACAAACAAAGTAGTACGTATGGACGACAATAAACTTCGTATAGCCATCACACAAGGCGATGCTAACGGCATCGGGATGGAACTGATTTTCAAAACTTTCGCTTCGCCAGAAATGTTGGACTTGTGCACTCCCATCGTCTATGGGTCGCCCAAGGTTGCGGCTTATCATAAGAAAGCACTTAACATTGATGCCGCCTTCAGCATCATTCAAAAGGTGGAAGAGGCCAAACCCGAACGGCTTAACCTGCTGGCCCTAACCGACGAGGAGGTGAAAATTGAGTTTGGCATGCACAGCGAAGCCACAGCGACACTTGCCCGATTGGCCGTAGACAAGGCCTTGGCC
>CAJPTO010000069.1 GCA_905373605.1 uncultured Prevotella sp. | reverse complement strand
AACTGCACGCTTCGTCATTGCCAGTGATGCGCTATACAGGTGTCTGGCATATGCCGTACACGTGTCTGTCTTATGCCGTACACGTGTCTGCCTTATGCCGTACACGTGTCTGGCATATGCCAGACACCCATAATGCAACGCAAATGGCATCGCAACAAAACGCGACTTAAACTGCCATCTGCATTGTCTGGACGAACGAATGGTGTGAAACAACCGGCCAACCGCATGGCGGCAGTTGGTGCAATTGCTCATCTTTACGACGAAACCTTCGGCAAAAGCAGTTGCATTTTATCCCAAGCAGGCGTAAAAAAAAAGTTTTATCAACAATATTATCCTTATAGACATGAAACCTATACTTAAAACCATGCTGGCAGCACTGCTCTTTGTGCCTTCCAGCCTAGCTTTTGCCAACGACATCGTTAGCGTTGAGCAAGTGACCGAGGGCGTCAGGCTCGACCAAGATGCCGACTATGTCGTCACTTCTGCCCAGCCTTTCACCACCACAGGCAGCATCGACATCGTGAACACCAACAAAGCGGTGGTGATTATCAAGGCCGTGAAACCCAGTGTGGTGCTCAGCACGTGGATGGACCACCTATATATAAAAGGAGTGAAAGCCGTTGACGGCGAGAATTGCCAAGTGCGGATGTTCGACCGCGGCGCAATCGTCTTGCCTTACGACAAAAACGTTAAACCCCTTACCTGCTACACCGAAGACAACATGCAGGGAACGGCTTGCAACAGTTACACCGAAGGGCACGAAGGTGGGTTTATGAAGACCCTTACGGCCGAAACGCTGAACAACAAAATACGCTCTTTCACCCTCAAACGCGGCTATATGGTTACCTTTGCACTGGGAACTGGCGGATGGGGATACAGCCGTTGCTTCATTGCCGACAAGGAAGACCTCGAGATAAACCTGCCTACGAACATGGCCGCACGCGTGTCTAGCTACCGTTTGTTTAGATGGTTCAACGTGCACAAGGCGGGATTGGCCTCCACGGGCGATGCAAAGCTCAACGCCGCTGTGGGCAGTGGCTGGTGTTACGATTGGGCAACGGGCAACACTTCCACATTGCCCGATGTGGAATGGGTGGTTAATCACATCTACGAAGACTGGCCTTCGGCCGCCGCTTGCGGAAGCAGGGAGGGCACTTGCCACATGAAAACCAACAATGAGCCGGGCAACGCGGCCGACGACCATCCGCAAAGTGTGGAACAGGTGTTGGACAACTGGCAAAACCTGATGAGAACGGGCATGCGTCTTTGTTCTGAAACATCGCACGATGGCAGTTGGGGACACCTGCGCGCATTCATCGACAGCGTGGATGCACGCGGTTGGAGGTGCGACTTGTTGGACCTGCACTGCTATTGGGCAAGTGGTTTCGACAAGATGGAAAACTATTACCGCTCGTATGGCGGCCGCCCAATATGGATTTCAGAATGGGTTTGGGGTGCCAGTTGGAACAAGAACGGCATTTTTTCGGCTGCACCCGACGGCAAGAACTCGTTCTCGAAAGCCAACCAACAGAAGTGTCTGGAAGGCACAAGGCCTATCCTCGAAACCCTCAACAAGACGAAATACGTGGAGCGTTACGCTTATTGGAACTGGGAGGCCGATGCCTCGAAGCTGCATAAAGACGGCCAGCTGTCGCTCTTGGGCGAATATTATGCCGGCATGGACGAGGGATTGGGCTACGATGCCTCGATACAGAAAGTGCCAAACGTGGTTTGTTTGCCTGCCAACGGGCTGACGGCCACGTTCGATGAGGCTTCGCGCACACTTAACTTGGCATGGAACGACCCCAATGGCGACATGATAGACTCGCTCGTGGTGATGTATCGCCGCCCAGGAACGCTTGCTTACCAGCGCATTGCAACAATTGCGCCCAAAGATGCCCACTCAAAAGGCGGCGCGGCCTACACTTTCGCCCACAAAGCCGCCAACGGAACAAACACATACCGCATTGCCAGCTATCCCATTGGCAACAACAATAAGCCCGTTCTTTCGCAGGCTGTGAGCTGCTTTGTGGTTTCGGCAAAGGCTAAGTGGAACGATGTTACCGACAATTATGTGGTGAACGCCGGCTTTGACAACGAAGCCGACTTCCAACAAGCCAACCTAACCAATGGTGCAGAAAACCATAAGCCCGCTACTGCGTGGAAAACGGCCGCTACAGATGCTAACGGCAGCGGCGGCGTGTTCGGTGTGGGCAGTGAATTCACGCTGAACGGCAAGAATGTGCCTGCAACAAATGCGGCCGGAACAGCAGAAGGCGGCCTTTTGGGCGTTAGCCAAGGGTGGGGAAAGCAGAACAGCTACACCCAAACCCTTAACCTTCCGGCCGGCACTTATCGCTTGTCGTATGCCGTCTGCAACATGTCGGACGCTTCGGCCTTCGTTAACCGCTGCGGTTTCCAAGTGGAAGGGCAAGGAAGCGTCTTCGACAACCTCACACAGATGGAAAAGGGGCAGTGGCAGCGACGCACACTCAACGCCTTTACCTTGAAACAGGCCGCCAACGTTACGCTCTCGCTGGGTTTCGTTGCCGCAAATTCAACCTCCACCACCAACCCTTTCCTCTTCTTCGACTATGTGAAACTGGAGCAAGCCGACCTTAGCCAAGTGGACGATGGCGGAAATGAGGTGGTGTGGAAAGACGTTACCACCGATGTGTTTGCAAATGCGGGCTTCGACAACGCGGCCGATTTCCAAACCGCCAACCTCACAAACGGCAAGGACAAGCACCTCAACGCACAGGCATGGACCACCACTTGCGATGCCGACTTTGGCTCTTCGGCCGTGTTTAAGGTGGGAAGCAATTTTACCCTTAACGGCAAACAGGTGCCTGCAACCAACCAAATGGGCAACACCGAGGGCGGCGTGTTGGGCATAAACCAAGGTTGGCGCGCGCCTAGTTTCTACCAACAACAGGTGCGTTTAAGCAAAGGGCATTACCGTTTCAGCTTTGCTGTCTGCGCAATGGCCAATGCTGCAACCCATGTTCAGAGCCGTTGCGGCTATGAAGTGCAAGGCACAGCACCCGCATATGTGCATCTGGGCGCGCTCAGCGATGGCCAATGGGCGGTAACGACCACCGACGACTTCTACGTTGAGCAAGATGCCGATGTGGTGTTCAGCCTGGGTTACGTGGCCGACAACAGCACATCCACCAAGAACCCCTTCCTTTTCTTCGACTACGTGAAGCTCGAAAAGGCCATCATTGCCGACACGCCCACTGCCATTCTCCGCGTTAACGACACATCGAGCCACATCGTTGCCATCTACGACCTTACTGGCCGCCGCGTCAACCGCTTGCCCCGAGGCACCATTGGCATTGTTCGATATGCCGACGGCACGGCAAAAAAGGTTGTGGGACAATAGATGATGCTGACATTGGGGGAAACGGGGTGCAGGTTGTAGACAAAAAGAACGGGTTTAATTGCCTCGTTTATTAGTTAACTTGTTAACTTTTCAACTTGTTAACTCGTCAACATGTTAGCTCGTCAACCCACTGAAAATCGTCCCACACGATGTTTTCACAACCATCATACCACAATTAACAATAAGTGTAACACGCATGTTGATGTTTAATCTAACTTTGTGGCAGGCAAGTATAAACATCAATACATAACTAAAAGCTGAATAAGACAATGACAACTTCCAACAAAAAGAGAAGCAAGCTAAGGGCATTTGCCTGGCTGTTGCCTGTGGTGTTGGGATGGGTTTCGTGTTCCGAGAACTATTCTTTCGAGCCAACAACCGTTACCGGTCCTGCTTTCGACGCATCGCAACCCGTGCAAGTGACATCGCTTTTGCCCGACTCGGGCGGCTATCTCACCCGTTTCGTGCTTAAAGGTTCCAATTTCGGCACCGATGTGTCTAAGATTAAGGTGCTGTTCAACGGCAATCGCCGCGCCACTGTTGTTAGCAGCAACGGCACCACCCTTTACGGTATCGTGCCAAAACAAGAGAATGGCGACAACACTGTTACCGTTAGCGTGGCCGACAACCAGCCAACCACCGTGCCACAAACGTTCCATTATACCAAGGTTGAGCGCGTAACAACCGTAACAGGCGGGCAAGCAGGGTATGTAGACGGCACGTTGGCCGAGGCACGCTTTGAATATATGTATGGCGTTGGCGTGCTCAAGGGCAACAATGTGGTGATGGTGGAAGGCCGAAACAACCGCGTGCGCCTGGTCGCACCAGATGATGACAAGGTGACCACGCTCTATACGGGGGCCAACTTCGGCAAACCTGCCGTAACGCGCGATGGCACACGTTTCTATCTGGTGCAACTAACCAAGCCCCATCTTGTGTTGGTGTTCGACCAAGCCAACGCTTGGGCACCCAAAAAACTGGCGACAGGCATCGCCGGATTTGATGGCGAAATCTTTGCTTGCGCACTTACCGACGACGAGAAGCACCTTTATTTTCGCGACCACAATGGAAAACTGGGGCGATTGCTCATAGAAAATCCTGAAGAAGTGGAAGTGCTGAATGAAAATTGTGGGAAAGTGGACAAGAACATTTCGTATCTGGTATGGAACCCCGTGGAAAAGTGTTTCTATCTATCCTTGCAAAACGGCCAAGGCATTTACAAGGTGAGCCAAGACGGTAAGACGGTGGAAGAGTATGCAGGCTTTAACGGCGTTGGCGGCAGCGATGGACCACGCCTGCAAGCCACATTGAGGAACCCAACGGGCATGGCTTTCGATGTAGACGGCAACATGTATTTCACCGAATCGATGGGGCATACCATCCGTAAGATAGACCGTATCACCGGAATGGTGACAACTGTGGCCGGCAAGTTCCAATCAGAGGGAGCGGTAGATGGCCTGCCCTTGGAAGCACGCTTTCAATATCCTTACGACATCTGCATAGACAGCGACGGCAATTTCTTTATCATCCAAGGATGGGGAAGAAGCTTAAAAAAGTTTGCCATCGAATAAACGTCCCTTACCTATAAAGCAATTGAAAAGATGAAACATTCAATAACACAAAGACTTTGCATGCTGTTTGTGGCTTCGTTGTTGGCTTTGGCCGCCGTTGCCCAACAAAACAGGTTCATGGTGGCAGGAGAAGTGATGGACGAAAGGGGAGAACCCCTCACGGGCGTTACCATTGCCACCGACAACAAGGCTGTTACGGGTGCCATTACCGACCTCGACGGAAAGTTTCGTATCAAAGACATTCCGGCTGGCACCACGCTCATCTTCACATACGTGGGTTATAAGGAACATAAAGAAAAGGTGAGCTTCGCACAAGAGCGCATGAAGATTGTTTTGCAACCCAACATCGATGCCCTAGACGAGGTTGTGGTGCTGGGAACTGGTACACAAAAGAAGATTAACCTCACGGGAGCTGTGACCACCATCGACCCAACGGCACTGGAAGCACCAGCAACAAGCATCTCGAACATGCTTGGCGGCAACGTGCCGGGCATCATTGCCGTGACGAGAAGTGGCGAACCAGGCAACGACTTCTCTGAGTTTTGGATACGCGGCATCTCTACTTTCGGTGCCAGCACCTCGGCTTTGGTGCTCATCGATGGCGTGGAAGGAAACCTTAACGACCTGGACGCTAGCGATGTGGAAAGCTTCACTGTGCTAAAAGATGCATCGGCCACCGCCATCTATGGTGTGCAGGGCGCAAACGGCGTGGTTATCGTAACCACCAAGCAGGGAAAGGCCGGAAAGATGCACATCAACTTCAAGAGTAACCTCATCATGAGCGAGAGTGCACGCATGCCTAACTATGTGGGTGCTTACGATTACGCGCTATTGGCAAACGAAGCACGCATGTCGCGCGACCAAGCACCCATCTACAACGACACGGAACTGGAGCTGTTTAGAACGGGATTGGACCCCGACCTCTACCCCAACACCAACTGGCGCGACGTGATACTCAAAGACCGCGTGTGGCAAAACCAGCATTTCTTAAGCGTTAGCGGCGGTGGTACCAACGCTCGTTACTACACTTCGCTGAGCGTGCTGAACAAAGATGCCATATTCAAACAAGACAAGTCGGCAAACAAGTATAACACAAACGTAAACTACCACAAATACAACTTCTTAACTAAGGTAGACGTGAATGTTACAAAAAGCACAACGATGACAATGAAACTCAACCAAACCATCGTGGACCAAAATTCGCCGGGATTTGGAAAGGTTTCGGATAACTCGGCCCTTTGGGGAGCGCAAGCCAACCTCACGCCTGTGACGATGCCCGTGAAATATTCTAATGGTGCGCTGTCGGCTTTCGGAACAAACGCCGATCAGATGTCGCCTTACGTGCAGCTTAACTTCACTGGTTTTAAGGAAACGCGCCGGCTGGACACCAATATCAGCGTGGGATTGAACCAAGACCTCTCCTTTGTTACCAAGGGATTGAGCATCAGGGGCATGTTTTCTTATTCGGGTGAGTCGGTACACAACACTTATCGCACCAAGAACCCCGACTTGTACAAGGCCACTGGCCGCTATGCCGATGGCACTTTGCAGATGTTGAGAACCATCGGCAAGAAAGACTTGACGTTTGACAAGTACGTTTACAACGCCCGCTCGTACCAATGGGAGGTCTTGCCCGAGTATGCGCGTACCTTTGGCGACCACGAGGTGGGCTCCACTGCGCGTTTCTACCTTAAGAGCACCACAAACTCGGAGGCCAACGACAACATCGCCGCCATACCACACCGATACGAAAGCCTATCGGGACGCGTGGCTTACAACTACAAACGCACCTACTTTGCCGAGGTTAACTTGGGATATACCGGTTCCGAGCAATTCCCAAAGGGACATCGCTTCGGACTTTTCCCCGCTGTGTCGGGCGGTTGGATACCCACGCAATACGAATTGGTGCAGAAAACAGTGCCTTGGCTCAACTATCTCAAGGTGCGCGCCAGCTATGGGCTTGTGGGCAACGACCAAATAGGCGGCACGCGTTTCCCCTATCTCACCACCATCGTTGGCGGCAACGCGGGTTGGAACGCCCTTTATGGCAGCAGCAAGGAAGGACAAGTGGGCACCGACGGACTGGTTTGGGAAGAAGCCCGCAAGTTTGACATCGGCTTGGATGTGCATTTGTTTAAGGACATGATAACGCTCACCGTAGACTTCTTCCGCGACAAGCGCAAGAACATCTTCCAACAACGCGCATCAGTTCCCATCGAAGTGGGACTGGAGAGCCTGCCTTGGGCCAACGTGGGCAGCATGGAGTCGCACGGAGCCGATGGAAACATCACTTTCACAAAGGCTTTTGCCAAAGATTGGCAGGTTACGGCACGGGCCAACTTCACCTATTCGCGCAACAAAGTAACCAATTGGGAACAAGCCGATGTGCGTTATCCCTATGGATACTACACGGGTAAACCCTACGGAACGCTGCGCGGACTAGTGGCGATGGGCCTCTTCCGCGACTGGGACGACATAGAAAGCAGCCCCAAGCAAACGTTCGAAAGCAAGGTTTACCCCGGCGACATCAAGTATAAGGACGTTAACGGCGACGGTGTTGTGAACGATTTCGACGTTGTGCCACTGTCTTACTCGAATACACCCGAGATACAATGGGGCTTTGCACCCGAGGTAAGGTGGAAGAACCTCACCGTTAGCGCGCTGTTCGAAGGCACAGGCCACAGCCAATTCTTCTATGGCGGCACGGGTTATTATCCTTTCGCCTGGGGAGAAACGGGCAATGTGCTAGACATCGTGGCCAACCAAAGCAACCGATGGACACCAAGAGAAGTGTCTGGCACACCAGACACCGAGAACCCCAACGCGCGATTCCCACGAATGACCTACGGCGAAAACAAAAACAACAACCGCGCCTCTACATTCTGGTTGGCCGACAACGCCTATGTGCGGTTTAAGACGCTGCAAGTGAGATACCGCTATGCGCACAGCTGGCTCAAACGTGTGCTGGCCATACAGAATGTAGACCTGAGTTTCATCATGAACAATATCTGCACTTGGGACAACATCAAGCTTTGGGATCCCGGGCAGGTGGCTAGCAACGGTGCCGCTTACCCCATACAAAGAACCTACACCTTGCAGTTAAACGTGAACTTCTAAACTCAACCGCACAGTATGAAACGTATCAATAACATCATCTGCAGCATTGCAGGTTTGGCTTTAACCGCTGTTCTGCTTCCAACGCTTAGCAGCTGCGAGAGTTATCTCGACACCGACAAATACTTTTACGACATGTCGAGCTTAGACTCCACGTTCGTAAGGAAGAACACGATGTATGCTTACCTCAACAGTGCTTCTTCTTACCTTCCACAAGACGACCGCATGTGGACCAATGCCGATAATCCCTTCGCTTTCTCTAGCGATGAGGCCTTTTGTTCGTGGAACGACGACCGCCACGCTGGCATAAAATATGCTTTGGGTGAGATAAACCAGTTCAGCGACTACTTCAACAACTGGGCTAACTTTTACAAGGGCATACGCAAGGCCAACATGCTGTTGCAGCGGATGGGCGAATGCCAAGACATTTCAGAGATAGAACGCATCGATGTGGCAGGGCAAGCCTACTTCCTTCGTGCATATCTCTATTATTCGTTGCTCAGACAGTATGGCCCAATCCCACTGTTGCCCGACAACGTGATAGAATCTAACGCCTCGGTAGACGAGATGTCATTCCCCCGCGCCACCTACGACGAGTGCGTCGACTACATCTGCCGAAACTTCGATGAGGCTGCCAAGCGATTGGACAGCGAGCGTAACGCCACCGAAACCTACAGAGTGCCCACACGCGGCGCAGCAATGGCTTTGAAATCGCGCGTGTTGCTCGAAGCTGCTAGCCCGTGGTTCAATGGCAATACCTATTATTCAGACTTCAAACGCTCTACCGACGGACAGCTTTACTTCAACCAAACACGCGACCCACAGAAGTGGGGAAAGGCTGCAGCCGCAGCAAAGCGTGTGATTGACCTGGGCATGTACTCGCTGTATACCGTGTCGGCCAGTAGGGATACGCCTCAATTGCCCGACGAAGTGTCGAAAGAACCATTCCCCAATGGCGCGGGTGGCATTGATCCCTTGCGTTCATACAGCGACATGTTCACCGCTGAAGAGGCTGCCATCAACATTCCCGAGATTATTTGGGCCAGAAATGAGAACAACGACAATGCATGGATTACCTTCCCGGCCATCATGGGTGGGGGAAACGGACTGAACGTGAGCCAGCAGCTGGTAGACGCTTATAGAATGGCCAATGGAAAAGACATCAACGACCCTTCTAGTGGATACCCCACCGAGGATGAGGCATGGAAACCCATCGGAACGGCAAAGAGTTTCTCTGGTTATCAGTTGCGAGCCAACACAGCACAGATGTACAACAACCGCGAACCGCGCTTCTATGCCACCATCGCTTTCAACCATCACTTTAGAGAAGGGAGCAGCTACACAGGAACTGCGGCCAACCACAAGAACCTGGAAGTTACCTATTATATTAATGGCACTGGCGCTGCATGGAGCGATTATCCCAACGACAAGTGCTTCTCGGGTTATTCGAGCATGAAGTATGTGCATCCTTCCGATTGTCCTGGCGGGGCTTACCGTGCTAAGATGTTCCCCATCATTCGTTATGCCGAGGTGTTGCTCAATTATGTTGAGGCCATGAACGAGATGGAAGGTGCATATACCGATGAAGAGAACAGCATCTCTGTTAGTCGCAACACGGCAGAGATGGTGAAATACTTCAACATGGTGCGTTATCGCGCGGGGCTTCCCGGCATTACCGAGGCCGATGCGGCCGACCAAGCCGCCATGCGCGAACTCATCAAACGAGAAAGGCAAGTGGAACTGGCTTTAGAAGGACGCCGTTTCTTCGACCTGCGACGCTGGGGCGACTTGGTTAGAACCATGCAAACGCCTTTCTATGGCATGAACACCAATGCCAAAACGGCCGAGCGTGAAGCGTTCCACAAGCGCACGCAAGTGTCTTATCGGTACGCCATCTACGCTATCACCGCAAAAGCGGCGCTCTATCCCATCAAACAAGACATTGTGGACCGAAACAGAAAGCTGGACCAAGCACCGGGATGGTAAAAACAATGCTAGCATTTAATCAGATAAAACTAAAAGCAATGATTACGAAGATGAAATATATGGCGGCCATTGCAGCAGTGGCTTGTGGCTTAACGGCTTGCGACGACCGCGACAACCCGCTGGACAAAGAGCAATATGTGAAGCAAGTTTACCTTGTTGGCGCAAACGAAGTGTTGCAAACCAAGCGGGTGGACTATGCCGGAAATGGCGAATTGTACGTTTCTGTAGCTATTGGGGGAAGTCAATTACCCGACCAAGACGTCACCATTACACTTGGTACAGCAACACAAGATAACATCGACCGCTACAATCATAAGAATGTGGTGGCAGGCGGCATCAAGTATCAGGCACTTCCCACCGACTGGTACAGCCTGCCTTCGTGGGATGGAACGATAAGGCGGGGTGAAGTGTATACACGAATACCCATCAAGGTAGACCCTAGCCGCATCAGTTGCGACTCGCTTTACGTCATTCCACTGAAGATTGCGAAGACTAGTGCCTACCAAACCATTGCAAATGACAGGCATTCGAATGTGGCTAAAGACACCTGTTTGCTGGTACACCTGCAGATGGTGAACGCCTTTTCGGGCAGTTACACGTTCAGTGGCGTGGCCACAGAGATGGTTGATGGGGTGAAAAACCCCAGCAACGTGTCGTCTATCAGCACTGCGCGAACAGCCACTGCCGTTAATGGCAACACCATACGCTTGTTCCAGAATGCCATTGTTGAACGTTATTCCAACTTAGGCGAGCACGCTTACACCATCACCGTGAACGACGACAACAGCCTGACGCTGAAAACATGGAAAGACATGCCCATTGTAGATGGCGCGGGCACGTACAATCCTGCCGACAAGACATTCACTTTCTGGTACGATTACACCGTGGGCGAAAAAACTTTCCGCATGGAGGCCAAGCTTAAAAAGGACAAAGAGCTATAACAACGGCATGGCTGCGTGCAGAATGGATGGCACATAGCCTGCCCAATGGGATATTGGGGCAGCTTATGGGGTAGGGATGCGCACCTTGCATCCATGCCTTATAGGCTGCCCTCTTGTCTTAAACTAAGGAGATTAAACCGCATGAAGAAAACCATTTCTTTTTACTTCGGGCTGCTCTTGCTGGCTTTTGCCCTGCCTCAGCAGCTTGTGGCTAAGAAAAACTGCGCTCGCGGCACAAGGCTTGTGGCTGTGGGCAAGGGATATAGCCAGACATCGGTGAACACGGCTTCGTTCAGAACCAACGCTTTGGTGACAAGTGGCAACGAACAATACATTGCTTACTATGATGGCGAGGGATTTCTGGCCTTGGGGAAACGCAAGTTGGGCGACACTAAATGGATGTTGCACCGCACACAATATAAAGGGAACGTGCGCGATGGGCATAATGTGATAAGCATCATGGTGGATGGAGATGGCTTTCTGCACGTGGCCTTCGACCATCATGGCAACAAGCTGAACTATTGCCGAAGCATTGCTCCGCGTTCGCTGCAGCTGGGCGAACGAAGCATAATGACGGGCAACGACGAAGACAATGTTACTTATCCCGAATTCTATTGTCTTAAGGGCGGCGACTTATTGTTCGTTTACCGCTCGGGAAGTTCGGGGCGGGGCAACCTCGTGATGAACCGCTACGACTTAAAGGCGCGCAAGTGGCAGCGTGTGCACGATGTGCTCATCGACGGCGAGAATGCGCGCAACGCTTATTGGCAATTGTGTGTAGACAAGAAAGGGGTGATACACCTTTCGTGGGTGTGGCGCGAGTCGTGGCTGGTGGAAACCAATCACGACCTGTGTTATGCGCGCTCAGAAGACAACGGCGTAACATGGCAAAAGTCGACAGGCGAAACTTATTCGTTGCCCATACGCCTGGCAAATGCCGAATATGCTTGCCGAATACCGCAAAACTCGGAGTTGATTAACCAAACGAGCATGACAACGGATGCCAAAGGCCGCCCGTACATCGCCACTTATTGGCGTGACAGCACCAGCATCGTGCCGCAATACAGGCTGGTGTGGCACGATGGCAGCGAGTGGAAGCAGGCTGTGGTGTGCCGTCGGCAGATGCCTTTCTCCCTCAAAGGCGGAGGAACGAAGATGATTCCCATTGCGCGGCCTAAGATTATCACCGATGGGCTGCGGGCTTACTACCTGTTTCGGGATGCTGAAAGGGGCAGCCGGGTGTCGATGGCGTTTACCAAGGACTTGAAAAAGGGTCTGTGGCAAACAACCGACCTCACCAACTTTTCCGTTAACGCCTGGGAACCGGCCTACGATACGGAGCTTTGGAAAGGCCAACACAAGCTGCATGTCTTTGTTCAGGACACGCGGCAAGGCGATGGTGAGCGCACTGTGGCCGTAGAGCCGCAGATGGTGTATGTGCTTGAGGTGTATGTAAAGGGCAAGTAAAGGCTAGGAAGCCTAGAAAAAATAGGAAGCCTAGGCTTCCTAGAAGCCCTAGAACGCCTAGAAAAACTAGGAATCCTAGGCATCCTAGAAATCCTAGGAAACCTAGAACCCCTAGAAATCCTAGGCATCCTAGAAGCCCTAGCCCCCTAGAACCCCTAGAAAACCTAGCATCCCAGGAAAGCGAGCTTTCCTGGGATGCCATGTCTTTGCAACGCTTGTCAGCGTTTTTTGTGCCTGTTGGCGCGCTGTTCGCGGT
>CAJPTO010000068.1 GCA_905373605.1 uncultured Prevotella sp. | reverse complement strand
TACTCTCTCCCTCCGCGTTCTCTAAGCGTTGCGTCTTATACTTTAAGCTGTGATGTGGCTAATCTCTGTGTTCTCTGCGCCTCTGCGTGAGTTTGATGATGCATCAAGATGTGTAAGCGCATTCCAAATTCAATTCCTTTTCTCTATTAAAACGGCTCTCAAATCTCTCTACAGGCTAAGGAACAATTCCAAATTCATCTCCTTTTTGACCATAAAAAAAGAGCATCAACCGTAAAGTTGATGCTCTAAAGCCGGTATCGGCGTACTTACTTATGGGCATTCGTAATTCAAAAATCCATTGTTAGTGTC
Source organism: uncultured Prevotella sp. (assembly GCA_905373605.1). GTDB lineage: Bacteria > Bacteroidota > Bacteroidia > Bacteroidales > Bacteroidaceae > Prevotella. The sequence continues at coordinate 13,171 of CAJPTO010000068.1, read as the reverse complement.
TTGTCAACTAGTCGACTTGCAACCAGTCAACTCGTTAACTGATAAATTTTCGTTCACTTGTCAACTCGTACACCTGTCAACTCGTTGGCTCGTCAACTTGTCAACTTATAAATTCTTGTTCACTTGTCAACTCGTACACTTGTCAACTGATAAAATAACGTTAACTCGTCAACTTGTCAACTGATCAATTAACGTTCACTTGTCAACCAAGAGTTTGTTTCAGCTGTGCGTGTGCCATGCCGATGTTAAGCCTCATGTCGCGGTTTGTTGTGCGCTATTGCAAAACCATCTTGCGGCACCGCTTGCCTGCATAACTCACCTTGCCCACCTTTTCGAGGTGCGCGATAATCATGTCGGCCGTCAACAAGTTTGTGTCGCGGCCCTGATCCTTGCGTGGAGAATCGCAGATGGAAGCCACATAGCTGTTCATCACCACGCGATAGGTCTTCTTCATGTCAAGGGGTTTGCCCTTGTCGTCGCTGATAACGAGGCGTTTAATGTTAGCCTGGTTGGCCTTGTCGATGGTGATGGTGCAGGCGATGTTCGAGGATGTGAGGGGAAATCGGTTTTCATCGTTCACGTAACAAGCCTTCATCAAGTCGTAAAGTTCCTTTCCCGTAATGTTCATTTCAATGCATGGATTGCCGAAGGGGTCGAGTGTAAGCACCTGATTCACGGTTATTGGTCCGGCGGGCATCCTACTTAGCCGCACACCACCCTCGTTCCAGACGGCAATGTCGGCTTTGCCCTCGCTTCGGATGGCATCGCACATGAACATTCCGAGCTCTTCATTGTTGGCAAATGGCGTTTCAGCCACGGCCAGTTTGCGTTTGAAGGCCTCGTTTTCGTTGAAGAAACGGAACAATTCGTTTGCCACGACGTTGTTGGCGGAATGATGTTCCACATCGATGTTCTTCGCTTCTTTGGCCACCACTTTGCCATTGTCTACGGTGAGCGTGATAAGGGTGGCTTTTTTCAGTCGGTTAACGTTCTGCGTGATGAGCACGCCGTTGTGCATCTCGCCCCCTTTGAGCTGTGTGTGCGAGTGTCCGCCGATGATAAGGTCGTAATAGGGGAAGCGTGCGGCCATGCGCACATCCTCTTCGTAGCCAATGTGCGACAAAAGGATGTTGACATCGCATTTTTTTGTGAGCCAAGCGTATTGCGCAATGGCTTCTTCAACGGGCTTGAAGGGGAAACCGCGCACGTTGTTTGGGTGAGTGTCGGGCAATCCGTGCGTGCCAAGCTGCACCACGCCCAGCACACCAATGCTGATGCCGTCGATGTTGAACACCTTATAGGGAATGTGGTTGATGCCTTTTTGCGGCATTGGGTCGAGGTTGGCGCATAGATAGGGGAAGTTGCTCAAGGCAATAACCTTTGCCAAACCCTCTGGGCGCGAGTCGAACTCGTGGTTTCCGTAGGCCGAAGCATCGAAACCGATGAAGTTCATGAAAGCCACCATCGGGAACGAGGTGGGCTTAAACTGGTCGTTGTAGGGGTTTCCCGTGCGGTTGTCGCCTGCAGCGAAGACCAACAATTGTGGGTCGGTGGCCCGCAGGCTGTCTACAATGGCTGCCAAACGGGGCATGTTCTCCAGTTTGGCGTGCATGTCGTTAACCGAAAGGATGTGGATTTCTCGGCGTTGAGCCATAGCCGCCAGCAGCACAAAGAGCAGCATAGGCAGCAGGAAAAGTCTTTTTTTCATTGTCGTTTCTATTATAGTTAGTCGTTATATAATTGCAAGGTCTTTTTAAAGGCTTCGTATGCCCTTGCATATTTGTTGAAAACATCATAGGAGGTAAATCGTATGCCGATGATGTATACCGTTAGTTGCTCTGGGTTACGCACCATGCGATAGCTGCAAGTGCGTTTGAGTTTGGGGTTGTAGAAAGAACTGAAAGTCACCACGTCGCCATCCTTGCCCTTACTGGTTGGCGTTTCTTCGTTGGTTTGCATAATCTTGTCGGCTTCGGGCGTGTCGCCCTTTGGCGCGAACACGTAGAACGTGCACGATGCATCGGGCGAAGTGAACGTTGCAGCGTCAAAACCCGACCCCATTGTCTTAGACGGGTATTCGCCTTTGGCCTTAAACGATGCGGGATAACGCACGGAGAACCACGCTCCTTTGTAGAGCTTGGTTTGTGCGAGGGCAGTGGTTGCCGTCAACATGAGGATTAGTTGCAGTGCAATGTGTCTTGTTGTCATCTTTTTGAAGTTTTGGGGTTGCACGATGTTGTTGATATGTATGCAATATGTGGTAATGGATGGGGGTTTTGTTATCCTGCACGTTCTAAAAAAGGTGTGCAAAAGTCCATTTCCTTGTTCGTTGTTTTGCTCTTCGTTGTCTTTTTGCCTTTGTGTTGCTTTTTGCTTTTTCCTTCGTTTGCGTGGCTCGCCATGCGCTTTCATCCGCAAGCAAAGTGTGCGCTGTTGTTGTCCCCTGCATCTTGCTGAGCCATTGGCTTGCTTTCAGCCTAGATGCTTGTTGGTTCAGCCTTGTTGTTTGTTGTTCCTGTCTTTCTGCTTGTTAGTTCAGCCTTACTCTTTGTTTGCTGTTCTGCCTTTCTGCTTGTTAGTTCAGCCTTTCTGCTTGTTTGCAGTTCTGCCTTACTGTGTAGCATTTGGCAATGTCGCCCGTAACATTTGGCTGATTACTTGGCGCACTTTCCACCCGACAGCAGGTACACTTGACTCCCCTGCATGCTTGTTGGCGATAGACAAACATGCTTTGTGAGGGCTTGGCTATGCGCAAGTCAAGCCTTGTGTGCTGCGTTTCCCCTGGTAAGAGGTGGTGTTGTGTGCGGTTGCTGATTAATGTAGCGTATCCATTTCCACAATCGGCACCAGCCTTATGTCGGGGTTCTGTTGTAAGGGTGCATGGAAATCGGTGAGATGTCCGTGCATGTCTAGGGCTTGCATACGCCATAACAGACTTTGTGGCAGCCCTTTCGTGGCCAAGTAGCGCCTGGCAGCGTCTTCAACGGTAGCCCCTTCAAAGAGGTCTACGTTGGTTTGATTTACTTTTGCGTGCATAGATTGTTTTTTGTTTTTAGTAATAGCTGCACCCCGCGCTCATTTATCTAGGTAAGGGTGGGGCGTGGGGATTGTTTTTGTTGTTGAGATTGCGTTGGCGCGCGGAGCGACATCACGGCAAGAACGCATGGATTGTCTGCTTAGCGATGCCGCAACCCTACGCCCAACTGCTGCGCTCACTCAACTGTTTGTCAGTTCCTTAACTCTTCAACTCCTTAATTCGTTAGCTCTTCAACTCATCAATTCCTTAAGTCTTCAGCTCTTCAATACCTTCAACCTTCATCTCCTTCATTCATTAACACCTTCACTCGTCAACTGCTTTGCCTCTTTGTTCGGCCCATTTGCAGGCAGTGAAGTAGGATTGTCGGGCTAATGTCATGGCAGTCTGTAGTCGTCTGCGAAAACTTTCACAGGCGCCGCGAAGCCATTGCCGTTCCATTTCATGTAGTAGCAGGGTGTGACGTCGTGTCCGAAGACGTGAACGCCAACGTTTTTACCCTTTTTGGGCAAGTCGCAGATGCCGTTTTCTATTTGTGTGAGCCGCTTGTGTATGTTAAGGTCTGGGGTAAGCGTGCGTGTTGATGGGTCGTAGTCGTAGGCCATGAGCACCTGTGAGCCGACGGTGTCGCTCTCATAGGTGAGTGTGACGACGAGAAGCTTATGCCCATTGGGGCGTTTCCATAGTGCGGCGTTCAGTGTTTTGGGGTCTTCGCGCGTCACTTGCAGCCACCCAGCGGCGAGATTGTAGATAATGTCGCCATAGTTGGCATCTGAAAAGGCCAGTGTGCTGCTCTTCGGGTTTACGGCAGCTTCGGGATTGTCGGGATTAAATCGTTTGTAGCGGCCTTGTTTTTTGTCAAAGCGCAAGACAAGCGTTTGCGGGCCATACTCTTTTCCTGGCCAAGCCTTGCAAACTGCCGTGACAAGGTCGCGCACATTGTCTGTTTTCACAGACGCAGGCAATTCGATGCCCATGTCTTTCCATCCTTCCAGGATGTCTTTTCCCCACAAAGCCTCGTCGGATAGTTCGTCTTCCTCATCTCCATCGCAGCATTCGTCTTCCTCTTCTTCCTCATTACCGGCGTTGTTGTCGGTGTTGGTCACAATGTTTCGCCTTTCAGTAGAGGCTTTGAGGTCTGTTTTCTGTTCCGGACCAACGTCACGGGGCTTCAATTCGTTGTTGTCGCGGCTATAAGATGTTGCTCCATACTGGTAGACATCAATGTTACCGAGGTCTCCAGAGTGGTGAATTTCGCAGTCGCGCAAAGAAAGGTTGGTATTGTCCACATAGAAAAGCTGTCCTTGGTTTTGGGCAAATCGGCATCTGGAGAATGCCGTGTTGCCAGAATTGTCGAGCGTTACGAGTGTGAATTCTTGGCAGCGGTAGAAGTCACAGTCGGAAAATGTGGTGTTGAAGCATTTTTTGATGGTCATGATGCTGTAGCTACAATCTCGTATGATGCTTTGTGTGCACTTCAATTCGCGTGTGTTTGTGGCGGTGATGCCCTCCGTTCCGCAGCCATACATGTCGCATCTGTTAATTTGTACGCCCTCACAGTTCACAAATTCCAGCACGCCACCTTGGCAATATCCCTCATCGGTGTGGCCGAGGGTGAGGTTTCTTATGGTGAGATTGTGTGCGTTTCGGAAGCTAATGACATAAGAATATCGTGGTTGTACGATGATGGCAGCAGCTTTAGAACCCTGTATGGTGAGGTTTTTGCATTGGTCGAGTGTGAGTTGATACCCATCGAACATGCTTTCTCTGCTCACTTGCTTGCTGGGTTGGTCGTATATATTCAAGTCGGTCATGCCTGCTTTCTGTGCGAGGTCTGTGTATTCCATCACGTCCGAGAGGTTGATGATGCCCGTAACGGTGATGATACGGTCGGACCCCAAGGCCTTAATGAAGTCTAAGGCCGTGCTTACCTTGTATTCTTTTGCGGCTAAGGCGCTTGTAAGCGTAAGCAGCAGTGTGAGTAACGCTATTTTCTTCATCTTTCTGTAGGTGAGTTGGTGAGTCATTTTGTTTTATTGGCCCATGTTTATGGTGTCTGAGACGAGGGGGGTGAGGTGGCTTGGGGCTATTTCTTTTTGCGGCATTGCTTGCTGCTTTGTTCTTTTGGGTTTGCTATATTGTTGTTGTCTCTCTAAGTTTTTAACCACCTCAAGCATGCTCAGCACAAAAGAGTGCCCGTTTTTCTCCACCTTCACCCTTCCCACTCGCTTGTCTATCTTAGCCACTTTGCACGCAGGTTGCAGGGAATTTCCAATTTTTGCGAACACTTCATCGCCCACCTCATAGTTCGTTTCGATGGGTATGAGCCTGCAATTGGCTTTTTGTTCTGCCGAAATGCGCGTTTGTGCGTCGGTGAGTAGCAGATAATCACCTTTGGCATTGAGGATGATAGCCGTTTTCCACTCTCCATTTTGTTCTACAGCCACAGTCGCTCCCGAGGTCCATTCTCCACTTTTAAGCACCTTAAAGGAGCCCGGTTTCAGACTTTCGTTGGCGTGGCTGTTTGCAAATCCCCTGCCATCGTCCCTGTAATCGAGGTCCAGATAGCACACTTTGGGCGCAAGGGGGTTGGTGTCGTCTACCACAATGGCCCGTTGCAAGCCCTGTCCCGACTGCCACCAAGTAAGCACGATGTCGCCATTTTGTGCCTTTTCGTCTTTCGGCAATGCAATAGCCAAGGCCTGCGGCACTTCAATCTCTTCGCCCATGCCACTAAGTGTGAGTGTATTTTTGCCCACTTGTTGCACCGTATAGTTGTAAATGGGCAGCAGTGCCGTGCTTAAGTCTTCGCCCCTTTGCAGGGCACCGGTATAGAAAGCTGCAGGCGAAAGCACCGTTTGTTCCGTTTCCACGCCTTTGAGCGTGAAGTCTTGTGGGAATTTCCATGGGAACGAGTCGGTTTTGTTCACATCGTTGGCGTTTCCCGCCAGTGTTGCATGGTCGCCATTTGCATGGATGTTTGCTCCTGCACCTTTTTTGCAGGCGTTAAACACTGCGGCAAGCATCACGGCGAACACCGCAACAATGATTGTTCGTTTCATGTCATTGTGTAATTAAGGGTTAAACCTTTATTTTGTGTAGCATAAGGAAAGCAGGCTTTCCTCCATGCTTGGGGCAAGTGGACATGAGTTCGGCCATACATTGTAAGCGGTTCGTCCGGTCGATGGGGCTTTGCTTTGTGCGCTATGTGCCTTTGCTTTGCACGCCATGAGTCTTTGCTTTGTGCGTGAAGTGCTGTTTTAGGGCGTGCGGCCATTGTTTGCTAGCTACTTTCTTGTGGTGAGTAACAGCATTGGCACGCACCCATTCAGCCCTTGTTTATAGTCCTTTCATCACCTCGATGATGCTAGGCACGCTCGTAGCACCGTTTCGTTCAACCCAAACGCGGCCTATTTTCTTGTCCACTTTCTTAACCGTGTATCCGCTTTCGAGGCTTGTCACAAACTTGGCACTCACGTCATCTCCCACTTTGATGTCGGAATCAAAGGGGATGAGCTTACACTGGCTGCGTTCTACGCAAGAAATCTTGCTGACAAATCCCGATATCAGCACCTTGTTTTCGGTGCAGTTGATGATGAATCCATACTTCCAACTTCCCTTTTGCGAGAAGACGACAGGTGCGCCAGGCACCCAATCGCCACTTTTAATAACCACGAACGAGTTAGGTTCTAGTTCAACGTTGGCATATTTGTTGGCAAGTCCCTTTCCGTCGTCCATGTATTCGTAGTCCAGATAGCATATTTTGGGCTTCTCCGGATTACTTGCGTCGGTAACAATGCCGCGTTTGGCAGTCGAACCGATGGTAGACCATGTGAGAACCACATCCCCGAGCTTTGCTTTTTGCCCCTTAGGTATGGGTATGATGAGCGAGTTGGGCAGTTCTCTTGTTTGTTCGTATTGAGCTACAGTCGAAACTTTGTCGCCCATTTTTTCTATTGTGCATCTATCAATCGACAAAACGGCATCTTCAAGGCTTTTACCCTCTTTCACATACGTGTTGTAGGTGCTGTTAACAGCTAGAGCCCATTGTCCTATTTCAGCGTCTTTGAGCTTGAAGTCGGTGGGGAAGTCCCAAGGAAAGTCCGCTTTTGCGCTCACGCTGTCTTTTTTTTCAGTTGCTGCTTTGTTGTCTTTGGCCTTGTTTTTGCAGCCAACGAATGGCATGCACACGAGGATGGCCATTGCGGCAATCAACATTTTTTTAGCCATAACACATTCAGTTAGATTTGTAATTTGATGAGATGACGCCACATAGGAGGGTTGCGCCTCGGCATTGCTCAGCTTTGTGCATATCGTTTACTGGCATTTCGTGTGAGCGAACCCACCTCAGGGCGTGCGTTTTTTCGATGAGGCGGCCGTTGACATGCCGCCCTGTCGGGCATATTTTGCGGCAAGTGGCCGGCATTGGCTGCTGTTAGCAGTAGAGCCAGTAGTATCCCAGTGCGCAGACGATGATGAAAAGTATCACGCAGAGGGCCACCTTGAGCTTGTCGTATGGGTAATCGCCGGTTATTTCTCCCGTTTTTCCGTTCACGACAAATTGGTAAGTCTTGCCGTTGAAGTGGAAAACGCTAATCCAAAGCGGCAGCAACAACAGCTTAAACATGACGTCTTGGTAGTCGGTGTGCATCTCAATGATGCGTTGTTTGTCGCCTCCGATGTCCGTTTCTATTTCAGATTCAATCTCGCTTTTCATCTTTTCCTTGGCATGGCCTAAGCCTTCGCGGAAGTCGATGGTGTAAAGGTCTGTCACAAATCCCGCCAAGAACTCGGGGTTGTAAGGCACCAGTTTCGACAAGTCCCAGTTGTCCAGGTTGTATAAGATGTTGTCGGGCAGTGTTTTTGTTCCGGGAACAATCACGTCGTCGAACGAAACGTCCACCGTTCCTTCAGTCCTGGTCCATGTTGTTTCGGTGTGCGAGGTTGTTTTCCCGTCTTCGTCTTTCTCCGTCACGGTGCGGTCTTTGCCCCTTTCTCCCACATAGTCGGTGGTTGTTTCTGCGTCATAGGTCCAGAACGGCAGGTACACGCCCTTGAAATTGTCGGCTTGCACGCCTCCTTTTCTCAATTTGGAAGGTGCGAACCATTTGCTTTTGAGCCATTTGTTGAAGTTCTCGCTGCATTGTTCTTTGGGGAACTCGAAGGGCAGGATATAATTGGGCTGCCAAAATCGGCGTGCTTGAGCATCCTGTGTGATGAGCGGCGTGCCGCAAAAGGCGCATGTAGCCGACGACTTATCGGCAGGCAGCGAGGTGAATGCGCCGCATTGTTGGCATTTAACCTCCAATGTGGCAACGGTTTGTTGGGTTAAGTCTTCATCAGACTGCTCGGCCCATTCATCGAAGCGGTTTTCTTTAACCTCCACAGGTGCGAGGTCGAGTTCTTTTGTTGAGCCACAATACACGCATTCCAACATCTTGCGTTTGGGCGAATAGGCCATCATGCCGCCGCACGAGGGGCATTTGGTCTGTAAGGCATCGTTCATAGATGAGTCCATAGTCGGGGTTAGTTAGTTAATGTGATTATAAGTCGACGTGTTGTCGGGATTAGAGGGGTGGCAAGTTTTCTCGTTGGCGAGCATGCCTGTTGGCCATCTTGCGGCTTTACAGCTTGCAGGGAAGCAGGTTTTGTGCCTTCCCCTCGTGTCAAGTCAATGTTGTTGCATTGCTTTTCGGCCAACGTTGTCTTCCCTTTGTTATGAAAGCCCTTTGTGGATGCGCCCTCAACTCAGGCATTTGCAAAACCAACCGCCCCCACTCCGTTTGAAGAGAGGGGCTGCGGTGGTGCTTTCTTTATGCCATCAACGTTTCTTGGGCGGCCCATGCTTGTTACATTCCGGGCGGCGGTGGCGGCATCGTGCCGAAGAGTGCGGCAAGTGCAGGTACGTTTTTGGCGAAATCCCATCCCGCCATGCCGTTCGTCCACACGTAAGTGTCGCGTGTAAGCTGTCCACTTTGCGCCATCTGTTGGAGCTGTGGCATGCCGAACGGTCCCTGTTGCTGTCCGTTCACCGAGATGTGGAAAGATTGTTGCTGTGGTGGAGGGGGCGGCATGCCCGGTGCTCCTGCACCCATGCCAGGCTGTTGCTGTGCTTGTTGCATGCCTGGTTGCGCCATTTGTCCGGCCATTTGCCCAGCCATTTGGTTGGCCATCGCAAATCCCATGCCCATTCCCATAGCGTTTCCGGCCATGTTTCCGCCGTTGGCGGCTCCTTCGGTTAGCGAATCGGCGAATTGCATCTGCGTATATGTGCCCATATTTCCGATAACGCCCATGCTGGTGCGCTTGTCCAGTGCCTTTTCAACGGCTTCGGGCAGCGAGATGTTCTCCACTAAGAACTTTGTCAGCTCCAATCCATACTCCTCGAAGTCGGGTTTGAGGGCTTCGGTAAGGGCTGCCGAAAACTCATTGAGGTTGGCGGCGAGGTCTAATGCAGCTACTTTGCTCTCGCCCAGATAGTCGGTAAACTTGGTTATAACGAAGTTGCGAAGCTGCTCTGTAACGCCTTCGGTGGTGAAGTTCCCGCTTGTTCCAGCCACGCTGGTGATGAATTTGCGTGGGTCTTGGTTCACACGGAAGCAGTAAGTGCCGAAAGCACGCATGCGAATGGGACCAAACTCCGGGTCGCGCATCATGATGGGGTTGGCCGTTCCCCATTTAACGTTGAGAAACTGCTTGGTGTTGACAAAATAAACATCAACCTTGAAAGGCGAGTTAAAGCCATATTTCCATCCCATGATGGTGCTCAGGATGGGCATGTTGCTGGTGCTTAGCACGTGTCTTCCTGGTTGGTACACATCAGCAAATTGCCCTTCGTTAACCAATACGGCCACTTGGCTTTCGCGCACGGTGAGTTGTGCACCATTCTTTATTTCCGATTGGTAGCGTGGGAAACGCCATATCATGGTGTCACTAGTGTTGTCGGTCCATTCGATAATGTCGATGAACTCGTTTCTGAGCTTGTTAAAGAGTCCCATACGTTTTAAGTTTTATCCAGTTAATAGTTATGACGCCTGTCCTTACTTTTAGCTTTAGGCCTTTTTTGGAGGCTTCGCCCTGCGCCATAGACTTTCGTTGTTTGTAAAAGATGTTGCAAAAATAGCGTTTTTTTTGCGATTTATCAAATATTATTGAGGTTTTTTTTGTATAGGGATGTTTTTGTATGCAGCGCATGGCAAGCCGCATATATAAGTGGTACGACAAGCGATGCCGACGCTGGCGTTTTAATGTTGTCTGTGTACAAGGCTTTTGTAAGTTCCTTTACAAGGCCCTTTGTAACCGCATGTCTCTGCGCAATGGCGGGTAAGCTGTGGCGAATGGTGCCCCAAAACTGGCCGTACATCCACTCCCCGCTGCCCCTTGTGCCGGCCAACACCTCTTTAATAGGCGCGATGTGTGCGGCTAAGGCTGGTAGCGGCATGGAAAAACGGGGTTGAACATTCAAGAATAAGCAAGGCAGAATATCATTCTGACGGCATCTCGTGGTGGTTAATTCGGATTTTTTATGTAAGTTTGCATCGTTTTTCATGCGGACATGCGCCGCGCACACCTAACAACACAACGTATAAACCTATGGGCTACAGCCAAATTTCTACACAACAACCTATCATTCGCAGGGCATTCCATCTTGTTGCCATGCTTGCTCTGGTGGCCGTATTGTTGAATGCATGCGCCGACAAGCCTACATCCGACCTGCCCGACGTCCCTCCGAGCAATGAAAAGTCTACGGCAAAGAACCCCAAATCCGAAACTGAGGCCCGACTGTTAGGCATGCTTTCCACCTACGAAGAGCAGGAAGGCAAAGACAAAATGGCCACCGCAAACCGCATCTTCGGCATGTTGTATGCCGAAGAAGCCACCGACTCGCTCATCAAGGTGGCCACCGACACGCCCTTAGACGAAGCAAATCTAATTGTTTGGTATACCGTTGCCGAATATTTTTATTATGAACAAGACTACCAAACGGCACTCGCTTATGCCAGAAAAGCATTGCCCTTATCTTATAAGGTGAACGACTTGCTGATGCGTAGCGACTGCGAACAGCTTGTGGGACAGATCTTCTTCAGGCAGTCAGACTACGCCAGAGCCATTGTGCATGCACAAAAAAGTCTTGAGATTGACCGAAAAACGGGCGACAAAAGCCGCATCAGCAGTTCGCTCAACACCTTGGCCGCCATTTGCCTTGTGGCCAAACAGCCCGAAGAAAGCGAACGATACATCCTTGAAGCCATCGCCTTAAGCACTGAAGTGAAAGATTCCGACCGCATGGCCATTCAATATGGCATGGCTTCCGAGCTTTGCCATGTCATGAAAAAAGAGCAATTGGCCCTGGAATATGCCATGCAAGCCTATCAAATTGACGAACGAAGAGGCAACACGGCCAAGATGGGCATACGCCTTTCCCAAATGGCGTCGGCATTGATGGACATGGAGCGTTTCGTGGATGCTGAAAGAGCGGTAGACAGAGCCATGCCCATACTTGAAAAGGCCAACAATAAACTATCGTTGGCCATTTGCCTCAACCAGAAAGGAGAACTGCTAAACCGCCGTGACGAACACGCTCAGGCACGCCAATGCTTTGAACGGGCTGTGCAAATTTTCGAGCAACGCAACGACCTTTACAACCAAAGCCGGGCACAGATGGGATTGTTCGAAGCACTGAAAAACACGGATGCCACCACTGCCGCGAAGCATTTGCGACGCTATGCCGAACTCAAAGACAGCATCTACAAACGCGACATGGAACAGGCCGTGAGCCAAAGCAACGCCAAATATAAGAACGAAGAACTGCTGTTGCAAGCCCAGCACGAGCAAAACGAGAAGCGCATCATCACCATTGCCGCCGTTGTGGTGGTGGTCTTGCTGCTCTTGGTGGTGGCCGCACTGATTTATGTGGGTAAGGTGAGGATGCGAAACCATGCCTTGCTCAAGCAAGTGAGCGTGCTAAGAGAAAACTTTTACACCAACATCACCCACGAACTGCGCACCCCGCTTACCCTCATTTTGGGCTTAAGCCATGAGCTTGGCAAAGACGAGGGATTGGACAGCCTTGCCAAGCAAAAGGCGCAAACCATAGAAAGGCAAGGAAACAACTTGCTGACGCTCATCAATCAGCTGCTAGACATCGCCAGGGTGAAGTCGGCTATGGGCAATCCCGACTGGGAGAATGCCGACATCGCCGCGCATGTAAGTATGGTGGTGGATAGTTATCGCGCTTTTGCCGAGTCGCAAGGCATGCAGCTCACCTTCACCTGCAATGCCCCTATCGTTGCCGATTTCGTGCCCGACTATATTAATAAGGTGATGAACAACCTGCTGTCCAACGCCTTTAAGTTCACTCCCCAATACGGGAAGGTGGGCGTAACCGTGGTGCGCGAAGGCGATAACGCGGTTATCAAGGTGAAAGACACGGGACAGGGCATCGCCCCCGAGGCCATCGAACACCTCTTCGAACCTTTCTATAGGGCCAGCACCGATGGTAAGAAGACGGGCACGGGTGTGGGATTGGCCCTCGTGAAGCAGATTGTGGATGCGCTCGAAGGGCGTATCGAGGTGGAAAGCATGCCGCAAAGGGGAGCTGTTTTCACCGTGACACTGCCCATAAGAAACACCTGCAAGCCTGCCGCCAACGCCACTAAGCACACCAACACGCCCATGTTGCCGCATGTGGACAAGCCCCTTGACGATGCCATTCACGACAACTGCGACGAGCAACGCATGCTTATCGTAGAGGATAACACCGACCTTGCGGCTTACATTGGGTCGCTTTTTGCCTCACAATACGCCGTGTGCTATGCCAACAATGGCGAAGAAGCATTGGACAGGGCAGCCGAACTGGTGCCAGACATCATCATCACCGACCGCATGATGACTGGCATCGACGGGTTGGAAGTGTGCCGAAAGGTGCGCGCCAACGATGTGATGAGCCACATCCCCATCGTGGTTGTAACGGGTAAGATTACCGAGCAGGAACGCTTGGAGGGCATCAAGGCTGGAGCCGATGCCTACATCACCAAGCCTTTTAACAGCGAAGAACTGAAAACCAGGGTGGAAAACCTGCTGGAAAGACACCGCAACTTGAGAAAGAAATATGGTGATAACGGCAACGCAGCAAAG
>CAJPTO010000067.1 GCA_905373605.1 uncultured Prevotella sp. | reverse complement strand
ACATTATTTTCAGCAAAAACTCCAAGGTTAGCGTCATCAGCGATTATGCCTTCAGAGACTGCCAGAGCCTTGTGAAGGTGACATTGCCCAAAAGACTCTCTGTGGTGGAACGCATCTTCCACCAATGCGACAACCTCGAAGTAATCAATGTGCCCGACGGCTCCTTGCTGACAGAAATCAGGCCCAACGCCTTTTTCACCAACAAGAAGCTCAAGGCCTTCAACTTCTTGGGCAGTTGCACGCTCACGAAGATAGCCAAAGACGTGTTTGCCAACCTTACCGCACTGGAGTCGTTCGCCATACCCAAGTCTGTTACCAACATCGAGAGCAACGCGTTCAGGGGTTGCAGCAACATGAAAACCGTAACTTTCGACCCCGATGCGGAGATTGCCAAGATTGGAGAGGGGGCTTTTGCCGATTGCGGCATCGTGACCATCAACATCCCCAAGAATGTGACAAAGATAGAACGCGAGGCTTTCATGAAGTGCGAGGCCTTGACTGAAATCAACATCACGAAAACAACGACCGACATCAGTCCTGAGGCCTTCAAGCAATGCACAAACCTCATCGACATCAACGTTGACAGGGATAATGCCAAGTATTCCAGCATTGACGGCTACCTGCTCTCAAAAGACAAGGAAACATTGAAGATATTCCCCACGGGAAAGGCCAACGACCACTTCACGTTGTTGCCGCCTTCCATCACTGCCATTGGAGAGTATGCGTTCTACGACTGCAAAAAGCTGACCAACGTAACCATCCCCAACAAGGTGAAGACTATCGGCAAGCGGGCTTTTGGCCTGTGCGACAACCTGAATACCGTAACTTTCTTGTGCGATGAGATGATAGACCCCTCGAAAATCATGCAGGGCGAGAACGACATGTCTTTCGATGCCGACCCTTTGGCCGTAAAGCCTTTCGGCAAAATCAACATCTATGTGAGAAAAGACAAGCTGGGGCAGTATCAGTCGAATAGCTTTTACAATAAGTTCGCATCGATAAGCCCTTCGTTCGGCCATGCTACCGAAGAATATATCGCCGTGTCGGAAAAGGCAGTGGACTTGCTTAGCACCACCTCCACAGACCATACCTTCATCTTGCCCACCACTATCGAATATAAAGGCAAACCCTATGAGGTAAATCTCATCGGCGACTTTGCATTTGAAAACGCTCCCGCTAGCTTGCAAGAGGTTGTGGTGCGCAAACATGTGAAGTACATCGGGGCAAAGGCCTTTGTGGCTAAGAGCAAGAATTTGAAACGGGTGTTCTTCATCGAAAGCGAGCCAACAAAAGAAATGCTTGGCACAACACGCTTCGCGCTTGACGAAACAGGAAACAGCTACAATGAGTTTGCAAGCGATGCCAAGATATATGTTAAGAAGTCGGCCTTGGAAGTGTATCGTACCAATTGGACAAAGCATGTGTACAATGTGCATTTGAAGAAAGAGGTGGTGAGCCCATTTAATTTCACATCGCAGATAGAATATCGCATCACCGACGTGCAAGTGAAAAACAAGTACAGTACGTTCGCTCGCGAGTTTGACGTGGATTTCGGGGAGTTTAATGAAACACATGGTGACATGGCCGTGGCTGCCTTTGTGGCTGGCTCCAAAATATTGAAGGGTGGGGGCGACTATGGCTCGGCCACACACCACATACGAATGACAAGCATCGACAAACATGGAGGAGTCGGCAACTCGTATGCTTACGTCCCGGCAAACACTGGGGTGCTGTTGAAAATCATCAAGAAAGGAAATGACAACACTGGCGGCAACCTATATTACACCATCGGTGAGAATGACGCCGTTACTTACAACGTCACCAATAACGTGATGCATGGTGTTACATGCCGTAATGCGGACATAGAGGCTTCGTCTGCATCGCCGGTCTACGTTTTGCAAAAAGGGGTGTTCGGAATAGCCCAGTCGAAGATAACTAATTTCCCTGTTCACAAGGCTTATCTTAAGCTGGAAGGTGCTGGCGCAGGGGCAAAACTGATGTTAGACTTCGGCGATGGCGTCGCCACTGCCATCGATGACGTGGCTGTTGATGAACCCGACAGGGGCAACGATGTTTTCTTTAACCTTAATGGACAGCGCGTAAGCAATCCAAAGAAAGGGGTGTACATACGCAATGGCAAGAAAATTATCGTTAGGTGACGCCGCTTTATGGCCTTGAGAATAATACTTATTACCATGAGAAGAAAAAAATACGCTGAACCCCACGTGTGGGGTATTGACCTTTCCACTGAACAGCTGATGATTGGTGCTAGTCCTGGCGTTGGTGGCCCATACAACCCTGGCGAGGAAATAGATAGTAAGGAGAACTACTTTGATGACGACGAAGACGGGGATGTTTTGGAGCCTACTGGCTCTTCTCGGTCACGCGGCGGCTGAAATGCTGGGCGCGGCTGAATGATGTTGCTGCCGTTAGGTGAAAATGTGCAATTGTCAAATGGCTGGTTCCGGAAATTGCCTTTGCTGTATTTTCGCTTTTAGCTGGACAACACTTGTTCGCGATTGAAGGAGCATAGCAAGTTATGCAGCTGGAGGCGTGATTCGAGGATGCCTGTTGACTGTGAAAAGACAGAAGAGAGCAAAAAAATGAAAGAAAGAATGGACTTTTGTGCGTTCGCTTTTAGCTGGACAACGCTTGTTCGCGATTGAAAAAGCATAGCAAGTTATGCAGCTGGAGGCGTGATCCGAGGATGCCTGTTGACTGTGAAAAGACAGAAGAGAGCAAAAAATGAAAGAAAGAATGGACTTTTGTGCGGGGTTTTAGAGCCTGCCAAGGATGCGTTGTAACGGCAACACCCCGCTTCTTCGTGCTTGATGCGCGGCAGAAGTGGGGCGTTGTGACTTGTTTCGAACGTAGTGGGGATGCCTTGGGTGACGGGCTGGTGCTACAAGCTAATCTTTTACGTATGGTAAAGGCCCATATCGCAAAACCGTTGTGTAGGCATTGCCCGTTGGATAGATGCAAACCGTGAAGAGGTAGTTGCTCTCTATGGGCGACGAGCCGCCCTTGTAGAATGGTATGCTGCCGTCTTCCCAGTCGATTGTTACTCCTGGATAGTCTTTGTCCATCGTCTTAGCCAGTGCTTCAACGTCTTTGAGCGCATCTTTCCTGTTGACGGGGCGCGAAGTGAAGCGCGCTTCGCTGAAATACGTGTTGCCTTCCTTGTCGGCTTGAAAGTTAAACGTCACCTTCTCGAACTTCACGCCCTTGAAAACCATGTTGCGATATTCTATTTGCTTGTCGTTAATGGCTGTTGGCGTGCCAAACTGTCCCTTGATTTCTTCGAGAGCCGTTTCGTAGTTCGTGCCAAAGGCCACGCCTTGAATGTCGGCATCGCTGCCGGCGTGTGCTGTGGCCGAGATGAAAAGTGCGAACATTGCCGCAAAAATACATTTAATCATGATGTTAAGCCTGTTCATGAATGCAAAGGTAAGCAAAAATAACCACAATTATCGATGGAAGAAGCTATTTTTACCTGCCACAAGTAAAACGTTTGTTATAAAGTGTAAAACGGAAACACTCTTTTTATTAATAAAACACCGAGTATGAAATATTTTTCGTAAGTTTGCATGTTGTGGCAGTTAAGGCCAGCAACCTAAGATTATTGTATATAGAATATATGGCACGCATGTTATTAAACGATCTATTAAGGGGCACGAAATCGGCGATGACGCACAAACGCATCATCTCCTATTATATGAACAACAGCTCGTCTACCATCCCCGAGCTTTCAAAGGAGCTGAACTTAAGCGTACCCACCATCGCTAAAGTAATCGCAGAAATGTGCGAAGACGGGTACATCATGAATTGCGGTAAGATGGATACCAGCAAGGGACGCTCGCCCGCCATCTACGGATTGGCGCCCGAGTCGGGCTACTTCGTGGGCGTAGACCTCATGAAGCGAGGACTGAACCTAGGACTGATGAACTTTAATGGCGAGTTGGTGAAGCTGGATATGGACGTGCCGTACCATCACACCAACACCCAACAGGGGCTGGACGAGCTTTGTGCTTGCGTTACCGACTTCATCAACGAGACCGACATCGCCAAAGAACGCATCCTGAACGTGGGCGTGAACATCCCAGGACGTGTAAATCCCGAGATTGGACACAGCTTCAGCAACTTCAATTTCGAAGAACGACCATTGGTAGACATCATGGCCGAGAAGATTGGATGCCGCGTTTACATTGATAACGACACGCGCTCGATGACCTATGGCGAGATGTCGAAAGGCGTGGTGAAGGGAGAGAAAAACGTTATCTTCGTGAACCTTAGCTGGGGTATCGGATGTGGGCTCATCATTAACGGCGAATTGTATATGGGTAAGTCGGGTTTCTCTGGCGAACTGGGCCATTTCCCGTGTTTCGACAATGAGTTGCTCTGCCATTGCGGCAAACGCGGCTGTCTGGAGACAGAAATATCGGGACTTGCGTTGCACCGAAACTTGCTGCAATGCGTGAAAGAGGGACGGCAAACGTCGCTGAGCAAGAAGATAATGAAAGATGAGGCCTCGCTTACTCTTGAGGACATCATCGAAGCCACGCTCAAAGAAGACTTGCTGTGCATCGAACTGGTGGAGGAGATTGGCCAAAAGCTGGGCCGTTACTTGGCTGGGCTGATCAATTTGCTCAACCCCGAAATGGTTATCATCGGTGGTTCGCTGGCAAAAACAGGCGACTCGGTGCTGGAACCTGTGAAGAGTGCCGTGCGAAAATACTCGCTCAACATGGTTAACCGCGACTCGGCCATCGTGCTTTCCAAACTGCAAGACAAGGCTGGCGTTACTGGTGCTTGCCTGTTGGCGCGCAAAAGCTTGTTCCAGTTTAGCTAAGCAGGGGGAATTTCTGCCAAACAAGCACGTTCCCATCGCGTGCGTTGCACTGGAAATCCGCACTTTCGCTGCAAACTGTTGTGAGCTCCGTAAGGAGGGGGAGGCCCTTTGTCAACTCGTTCACTCGTTCACTGGTCAGCTAAACTCGGCTTTGTCTACCTGTTAACCCGTTCGCTGGCCAACCAAACTCGGCCTTGTCAACTCGTTAACTCGTTCGCTGGCCAACCAAACTCGGCCTTGTCAACTCGTTGACTCGTTCACTGGTCAACCAAACTCGGCCTTGTCTACCTGTTAACTCGTTCGCTGGTCAGCTAAACTCGGCCTTGTCTACCTGTTAACTCGTTCACTGGTCAACTAAACTCGGCTTTGTCAACTCGTTAACTGGTTAACTCGTCAACTAAATAATAAATGAACAAGGCTGTATACCATAAATTATCCACGGCGTTAGCTTGGTTTTAGCAGATTTATATTATCTTTGCAATCAAATAAATTGCCAGTATGCAGACCAAATGCCACCTCTCATTACTCATTCATGAGCAAGCTCGCAAGTATGGCGATGCACCAGCCTTGACATTTAAACACTTCGGTGGGGACGAATGGAAAACCATTTCGTGGAACCATTTCTCGCTGCGCGTGAAGCAAGTGAGCAATGCTTTGCTCAACCTTGGCGTGAAACCGCAGGAGAATATTGCCGTCTTTGCACAAAACTGCCTGCAATATCTCTACACCGACTTCGGCGCTTATGGGGTTCGGGCGGTAACAATACCGTTCTATGCAACGAGCAGTGAGCAGCAAGTTCAATTCGTTGTGAACGATGCACAGGTGCGTTTCATCTTCGTTGGCGAACAAGAACAATACGATAAGGCTCATCGCGTGTTCGCTCTTTGCCCCTCGTTAGAGCGCATTGTGGTGTACGACCGCAGCGTGCGTATCAGCACACACGACCCTAACGCCCTGTATTTCGACGACTTTTTGAAGCTGGGCGAGAACCTACCACGCCAAAGCGAATTGGAAAAACGATGGGCAGAGGCCAACGAGGACGATCTTTGCAACATCCTTTATACCAGTGGGACGACGGGCGACAGCAAAGGGGTGATGCTCTCTTACGGCCAATATCACGCCGCATTGAAAGCAAACGACGAGTGTGTGCCTGTTGGCGAGGGCGACAGGGTTATCTGTTTCTTGCCGTTCACCCACATCTTTGAGCGCGCTTGGTCGTATTTGTCGCTCTCTGAAGGCGCACAACTCATCATCAATACCAACCCACACGAGATACAAGACTCGATGCGGCAGACCCATCCCACGTGCATGTCGTCGGTTCCTCGCTTCTGGGAAAAGGTTTATGCTGGTGTTAAAGAACGCATGGATGCCGCTTCGCCGATGCAACGCAAGCTGTTTAAGCGCGCATTGGAAGTGGGACACCGCCACAACATACAATATCTGAGCCGAGGAAAACGCCCTCCACTGCCCCTAAGAATAGAGTATAAGCTGCTAAATCGCACGGTGTTGAGCCTTGTTCGCAAACAATTGGGGCTTGAAAATGCCAACATCTTCCCCACCGCCGGCGCAACAGTGTCGCCCGAAGTGGAAGAGTTTGTACACTCCGTTGGCCTTTGCATGGTGGTGGGGTACGGCTTAACAGAGAGCCTGGCCACCGTTTCTTGCGACCACACCGACAAGCCTTACACCCTCGGTTCCGTGGGTAGGCCCATCAATGGCATTCAAATTAAGATTGGCGAGAACAACGAAATCCTGCTCAAGGGGCCTACAATAACCAAGGGATATTATAAACGAGAAGCCCTTAACGCCACTGCTTTCGATGAAGAAGGCTTCTTCCGAACGGGCGATGCGGGCTATATCAAGAACGGAGAGTTGTTTCTTACCGACCGAATTAAGGACCTTTACAAGACATCGAACGGCAAATACATTGCTCCGCAGATGATTGAAGCCCTGCTCTTGGTAGACAAATACATCGACCAAGTGGCCGTTGTGGCCGACGAACGCAAGTTTGTATCGGCACTGGTTGTACCTGAGTTCAGGCTTGTTGAAGAGTATGCACGTGCCAATGGCATTGACTTCAACTCGCGAGAAGACCTTTGCGCCAACCGCCAAATTCACGAAATGATGCTCGACCGCATTCATACGCTCGTGCAACAGCTCGCTCCTTACGAGCAGATTAAGCGCATCGCGCTCATCGCTCACCACTTTAGCATGGAGGATGGCGAACTAACGAATACGCTAAAGCTGCGCCGACCTGTTATCTTGGCCAACTATAAGGCGATTATCGACAAGATGTATGAGGAATAAAACGCTTTTCGAAGGCAGGCACTCCTTATATATATAAGCGCAGAAACAAAGAACAAACATCCCCTAAGTTGGACAACACCCGATGAAATGGGCGTTTTTTGCCAACAACTAGCAGCATGAGGTCGCCGCGAAACGGTCTTTGAGCACGCCAGAAGGGATATTTATAACGCATAAAGCATGATTACAGCAGACCAACTCAAGGACATATTGGAGAGGGCGGAAGCCTTACACCGCTATCTAGACATCGACAGAAAGCGCGTTGAACTGGAAGAAGAGGAGCTAAGGACGCAAGCTCCCGACTTCTGGGACGACCCTGCACGGGCTCAAGAGCAGATGAAAAAGGTGAAAGGCATCGAAAAATGGATTGTGGGATATAAGGAAGTGCGACAGGCTGCCGACGAATTGCAGCTGGCTTTCGACTTCTTCCACGATGACATGGTGACAGAAGAAGAGGTGGACGACGATTATCGCAAGGCCATCAAGGCCATCGAAGACCTCGAACTGATGAATATGCTGCGCCAAAAGGAAGACCCAATGGACTGTGTGCTGAAGATTAACTCGGGTGCAGGCGGCACCGAGAGTCAAGATTGGGCGCAAATGCTCATGCGTATGTACATGCGGTGGGCAGAAGCGCACGGGCATCGCGTAACCATCAGCAACATTCAGGAGGGCGATGAGGCTGGGATAAAGAGCGTAACAATGGAGATTGAAGGTGGGGAATATGCCTACGGATACCTCAAGAGCGAGAACGGCGTGCACCGTCTTGTGCGTGTTTCGCCTTACAATGCTCAGGGAAAGCGCATGACTAGCTTCGCATCTGTCTTCGTTTCGCCGCTTGTCGACGATACGATTGAGGTGTATGTAGACCCCTCGAAGGTGTCGTGGGACCTCTTTAGAAGTGGTGGCGCGGGTGGACAGAACGTCAATAAGGTGGAAACGGGCGTGCGACTGCGCTACCAATATACCGACCCCGATACGGGCGAAGAAGAGGAAATACTCATCGAGAACACCGAAAGCCGAAAGCAATTGGAGAACAGAAACAACGCCATGCGCCTGCTTAAGTCGCAATTATACGACCGGGCGATGAAGAAACGTTTGGAAGCGCAGGCCAAGATTGAGGCAGGAAAGAAGAAAATAGAGTGGGGAAGCCAGATACGTAGCTACGTTTTCGATGACCGTCGCGTGAAAGACCACCGCACTAATTATCAAACGGCTGACGTTGACGGTGTGATGGACGGCAAGATAGACGGATTTATCAAGGCGTATCTCATGGAGTTTCCTGTGACAGAGGAGTAAAAAATGAGGTGGACGTTAGTTGTTGAGGAGTTAAGACGTTAAGGAGTAAGGTAGAAAGTAGAGAAGTTTGCGAGTTGACAAGTTGGTTTGCGAAACCATTTTTTCACCCTTCACCCTTTCACCCTTTCGCCTTTAACGGGCGTCAGCCATATTTCCACCCTTTCACCTTTTCACCTTTAACGGGCGTCAGCCATATTTTCACCCTTCCACCCTTTCGCCTTTAACGGGCGTTAGCCATATTTCCACCTTTTCACTCTTTCACCTTTTCACCTTTACAAGTCTTTCATAAGTTAATAACATACCTAATTAAATAATGTCACTCGCAGCTTGGGACATCCCTTTAAGGCAGACACAACACCCGTGTTGGTGGTAGACAGCAGGCGTAAAACCGAACAATACGATTTATTAAGGCACGCAAGCCCTGCTAAGCAACAGCCTAATTACCCCGGGTAAAGCGCGAAATGCCGAAAACGAATAGCCCGAATGCGAGCCTAAAAACTAAAAGTCTATGAGTGAGAAAAGCAAATTGCGCCGCGCTAAGCGCGAAGCACAGCAAGAGAAACAAGCCAAACAAGTGATTTATTGGCTAGTGGGCGTATTGGCCTTATTGGCCCTTGCCCTATTGGTTTATGCGATGAATTCGTGAATTTCCTAACACGTGGTCTTCACCTTGCTTTCTAGACGGCGCAGAAAAGCCGTTGAAAGCAAGGCGAAGACTGCCTACTAAACTTGAACTTTAAATGAGTGGACAAGAAATTGAACGCAAGTTCTTGGTGGAAAAAGGCCATGCCTATCGCGATGCGGCCTTTTCCAGCAGTCGCATCGTGCAAGGTTACATCCCCTGCGAGGGTGCAACGGTGCGCATCCGTAAGCGCGACAGCCGTGCTTACCTCACAATTAAAAGCCGTTCGGTAAACAATGGCTTGTCGAGATACGAGTTTGAAACCGAGATACAGCCGCAAGAGGCCGACCAACTGCTGTTGCTTTGTCGCGGCGGAGTGGTGGATAAGCGGCGCTATCTGGTGAAAAGCGGAGCGCACACCTTCGAAATAGATGAGTTTTACGGCAACAACGAAGGCCTTGTCTTGGCCGAGGTGGAACTCGGAAGCGAAGACGAGGCCTACGAAAAGCCCCATTTCATCGGGCCAGAGGTAACGGGCGACCGCCGTTTCTACAACTCCAACCTCCTTGTTAACCCTTTTTGCCTTTGGCGAAACACCTTGCCAGAAGCATACCGATAACATTTCCCACCACAACGCCAACGGCATTGGCTGCAAAGTCCACCCAGTCGCCGCTGCGATTGCCACCCGTGCAGGTGGCTTGAGCCACTTCTATCAACCCGCCCATTGCCAAAGGAGCAAGGAAAACGCCGATGAAAAGGCGCATTTTTTGCAGCTCGCGATGGTGGCGAAGATACTCTATCCACATCGTTGAGCACAAAACGCCATACATCAAGATATGCATCCACTTGTCGAAAAGCGTCAGGTTGCTCAGCGGCGTTTCGGGAATGGGCATCAAGCATATCACCCATATCACCATCGCTAAGCATGTGGCGAAGGGGTAGGCCATGAGAAGATGCCGGCCATAGTTCATTTTTTGCAATCTTGTTGATTTCATATCTCTAATGATTTTTTGGTTAACGATTGGCCTTAAGGGGTCGTTGGAAACTCTAATTTGTTGTTCCCGATGGCCTAGAGACGCCAAATCGTATCACCAAAATGTAATATTACTACTAATTTCCATGCAAAAGTAGATGTTTTTTTATAAATTTGCACCATCATAAACCAGAAGTTTTTCGATTATGTCTGAAAGTAGAGCAGGATTTGGTAGCAAGTTAGGTTTGATTTTAGCCACGGCCGGTTCGGCAGTAGGCTTAGGAAACGTGTGGCGTTTCCCTTATATGACTGGTGCCGACGGCGGCGCAGTGTTCATCCTCATCTATGCTTGTTGCATCCTTTTCCTAGGCATTCCCTGTATGGTGAGCGAGTTTATCATCGGCAGGCACGGCGCATCAAACACAGCGCGCGCCTATGGCAAGCTTGCCGGTAAGGGCAGCATGTGGCGTTTGGTGGGCTATTTAGGCGTGGCAACAGGCTTTCTCATCACAGGCTATTACGCTGTTGTGTCAGGCTGGTGTCTGCAATACATGTATGCTTCGGCCACAAATCAGCTGAAAGGCGACCATGCCGCCATCGCCAACTACTTCACCGACTTCTCCGCAAGTGCCTTCATGCCCGTGTTTTGGACGGCCATCATCCTGCTTTTCACCCATTATGTCATCATACATGGCGTGCGCGGCGGCATCGAAAAGGCATCCAAGCTGTTCATGCCCACGCTTTTCGTGTTGCTGTTGGTTATTGTCGTGGCCTCGTGCATGCTTCCCGAAGCAGGAAAGGGTATCGCTTTCCTTTTTAATCCCGACTTCTCCAAAGTCAATTCCAACGTCTTTCTCGATGCACTAGGGCAATCGTTCTATTCTTTGAGCATTGCAATGGGTTGCATTTGCACCTACGCATCCTACTTTAGCCGCCAAACCAACCTGCTCAAGTCGGCTGTTCAAATATCCGTTATCGACAGTTTGGTGGCCATTTTGGCAGGATTGATGATATTCCCTGCCGCATTCTCTGTTGGTGTAAGCCCAGACAGCGGCCCATCGCTCATCTTCATCACCCTTCCCCACGTGTTCCAGCAAGCCTTTTCGGGCATTCCAGTGGTGGGATATGTGCTCTCGCTGATGTTTTATGCCCTCTTGGCGTTGGCTGCACTCACATCGCTCATCTCGCTTCACGAGGTTAGCACGGCCTTTTTCTATGAAGAACTGCACATCTCGCGCAAGAAGGCGGCGACCATTGTCACTGCCGGAACCCTCACCGTGGGCGTTTTCTGCTCGCTTTCGCTGGGTGCCATGAGTGGTTTGAGCATTGCCGGACACACCCTTTTCGATGTGTTCGACTTTGTAACAGGCCAAATTTTCCTGCCAGTAGGCGGTTTCCTCACCTGCATTTTCCTAGGATGGTTCGTGCCACGAAAGCTTGTTAAAGACGAGTTTACCAACTGGGGTACACTCCGTTCCACCCTCTTTGGTGCCTATTTGTTCAGCGTGCGCTACATCTGCCCACTCTGCATCCTCGCCATTTTCTTGCATCAGCTTGGGCTGTTCTGATGGCATAGCCAGTATGTTAGTAGGGGCAAACGAAGAAAAAGCCCCATTCCACCGCAACCAATAAACCTAAATACCATGTCAATAAAAGAAATGTTCTACTTCTCTAAGTCCGACCGCAAGGCCATCCTTTTTCTCTTGGTGGCCATTGTGGTGATTTTTGTGGCCATCAGATGGTCGAAGGGCATGTCGCCAACCGCCGAAAAGGCTTCCTCCGAACAGCACAAAGCCCCCAAAAGTGTGGTCTCATCGGGACATAATGCCAACGACTTCAATTTTGATGAAGCGTCGCCAGCTGTTGTACACCTCACACCTTTCGACCCAAACACCGCTCCGCCCGAGCAACTCCTGGCCTTAGGGCTACAGCCTTGGCAAGTGCGGAGCCTGCTTAAATATCGCAACAAGGGCGGTGTTTTCCGGCAACCCTCCGACTTTGCGCGTCTTTATGGATTAACCCTTAAGCAATATCGCCAGCTGGAACCCTACATCCGCATTGCCGACGACTATCGTCCGGCTGCCGACTTCATCGCCACCGACCGCCCACATGCCAGCCATCAGCGCGACACATTGCGCTATCCCCAAAAGCTAACGGCAGGAATGCACGTGCCCTTAAACTCTGCCGACACCACCCTTCTGAAGAAAGTGCCAGGCATTGGCAGCTATTTCGCGCGCCAGATAGTGAACTATCGCAGCCGTCTGGGCGGATTTTCGAGCGTTGAACAGTTGGCCGAGATAGACGATTTCCCCATCGAGTCGCTTATGTTTTTTGAAGTTTCTGCCGATGAAATGGCCAAAATCCAGCGCATCAACATCAACAAACTAACTGTTAACCAACTGAAGAAACATCCTTATCTCAATTTTTTCATGGCTCGCGAAATCGTGGATTTCCGCCGTCTGCATGGCGACTTGCAAAGTCTGGACCAGCTGAAACTGCTCAAAGACTTCTCTGAAGAGAAGGTTAGGCGGCTCAAACCCTATGTTGCTTTCTGACAAACGCCGATGAAATGGCCGAAAAAAGCCATGCTCCAGCATGGCTTTAACTCACCCTTTCCCACCAAGCGAAACACCGTTTGGGTGCATTGGGGTAGGCTGGCGTTTACACAATGGGCAGCGAAATGCCCTTAATCTTTTGATAAACGTCCAGTGCAAAGAGGTCGGTCATGCCGCTGATGTAATCGATGACGGCCTGAATGCGCGTAGCAAGTTGCGGGCTGTTGATGTCGTATTGGCTGCTAAAGCGTTGTATCAACTGTCGCGAATAATATCTTTGAGGCTCCGTGGCGGCCGCCACCAGTGATGTGAGCAATGTTTCCATGATGTTATAACCGCTCAATTCCACATCCAGCACGGGTTTGCTGTTGTAGATTTTCTTTCTCGAAACGCTTTCGCAGCGGCGATAAGCCTCGCGTTCAAGAGTCGAGATGTGGTCGATAAGGCAACCTTCGAGCGTTCCATCGAGCAACTTTTGCTCGTTTTCCACAAAAGCTTCCACACATTTGTGTTCAAGCAAGCCGATAACGCAAGCCCGCATGTACACCACTTTCTCGTGAACATCGGTAACACCCTCTTCCTCAATGCGGCTTCGTATGCGTTTCTTTCCCTCTTCATCGAAGAAACCAAGCAGCAGGTCTTCTGTTTCTTCAAAAGACAAAATCTTTAGCTTGTGCGAGTCTTCAATATCCATCACTTCATAGCAAATGTCATCGGCGGCTTCCACCAGATACACCAGTGGATGGCGCACAAAGCGTAGCGGTTCTGTGTCTTCCGACAAGCGAATAATGCCCAATTCATCGGCAATGCGCTGGTATGTTTCGGCTTCAGTGGCAAAAAATCCAAACTTTGCTTTCTTGCCTGCTGCACCGCTGGCAAAGGGATATTTCACAATGCTGGCCAACATGGTGTA
>CAJPTO010000066.1 GCA_905373605.1 uncultured Prevotella sp. | reverse complement strand
GGCTTTTAGATAGAGTTTGCCTGCAAGGGCAGATTGAAATGCAAAAGCCATGACTTTATAAATCCATCCAACAGACTCCCATTTTATTCTTCTTCCGTTACAAAACAACGTTTCTCCACACGCAATTCTAGCAATTTTCAGGGCCTTTAAACCTACAAAATGCATGTATTTCCTTATTTTTCGAATGCCTTTTAGGTAAACGATAAGCATAAAATGGTGCATTTTGCACCGTTTAGCTTCGCTAGATTGTTGCCTTCGTGTGTTTTTGGAACACTGTTTTTGCCTACTTTTTCGCCTAATTCATAGCATCCAACATACCATTACCCGTCAGTAACAACGCCCTTTTCGTTCATCAACTAGCAAAGTGCATCACTTAGCAAGGCAAACTCTATCAGTTAGCAAGGCAAACTCTATCTAAAAGCCATGCTTTTTCATGCAAAAAGCATAGCTAAATGCGGCAAAATGGTGTGCCAGATGCCTCTGTTACCCCCTATTTTCGCGAAACAACCCCATGCGAGAATGAATTATTTGCGACCGATGGGCAAATTATTTCGCGCGAAGGCAGCCATAATGTTAAAAAAATGCCGAAAATTTTACTTTCCCTTTTGAGAAGACATGTACCGACAAAACACAGCTGATGGGATGAGCGGTGAGAGGGATGATGGGCAAACGCTCTAGGCTGGTTTTGGAATTGCGACGCAAACACTTGGCGCAAAAAACATGCTTCGCACAGTTGCATCTAAGGATAAACCATGCGAAGCATGAAAAAACGAGGCTTGCAAGCAGCCCTAATGTCCGCGCGCAAATGGCCTTCTACTTATCCTTCCGCCCGAAAAGCGAGAAGTGAATGTAGCGTTTGGGGTGCTGGCGCACGTTGATGAGCAGCGAGTCGGCACTCTTCATCGTGGCATTGAGGTTGTTGTAGAGCGTTGGGTCGCGCATGAGCAAGCCCAAAGAACCCTCGTTGCTGTTGAGTTTTTGGGTCAGTTCTTGCACGTTGGCCAAGGTTTGGTTCACCTGCCGCATCGTTCCATCCACGTCAATGGCTGCCAAGTTGGCTGTTAGCGTGCCGGTGTTGTCAAGCACTTTGTTGGCCTTCCCCACCATAGTAGGCACACTTTGGTTAAGGCCAGCCATCAACGTGTTGAGCTGTTTCGAGGAAGTTTGCAGGTTGGCCGTCACGCCTTGCAAGTTGTCCAGCGACTGGTTGATGGCGGGATTGGCCAGGATGGCGTTCACATTGGTGAGGATGGAGTCGATTTTTGGGAGCAAGCGTTCGATGGACGGCACCATGTCGGCCACCTGTCCCAGTGCGCCCTTGCTCACATGTCCCTCGATAACGTCGCCCGGACTAAGAAACAGCCCGCTGTTGGGTGCCAGTTTGAGGTTCAACTTCACGTTACCCATGAAGTCGCTTTCAATCTCGGCCGTGCTTCCCTTGGGCACACGCATGTTCTTGTCGAGGTCAATGGTCACCACGATGTCGCCCTTCTGGTCGTAGTTATACTGAATGCCTGTAACCACGCCCACGGCAAATCCGTTGGCATAGATGGGTGTAGAGCTAGACAAGCCCGTAATATCTTTGAACGTTACCTTATAACCCGTGTCGTTAGACAATAAGGTAAGCCCTTTCAGGAAGTTCATGCCGAAGAACAAAATCACCACTCCGGCAATGGCCACAAGGGCAATCTTTACCTCTCTCGTAAAAAATTTCATACTTGTTTATTTGTTTTCTTTCTTTCTGTTAACCGAAAATTCGCGTATGGCCTTGTTCACATCCATGCGCACCCCGTCTTTGAAGGCGATGACAAAGGCGTCGGGGAACTTGTCGGCAATGGCCTTTCGCAGTCGGTTTATTTCGTTATAGTCGGCCGATGCGCCGTAAGTGTACTTCACCATGTCGTTTTCGGTGAAGTGCCCCACGTCTGTTAGTCCCTTAAATCGTGGGCTGTTGCGGCGTATATGCTTGGTGCTGGCCAAGATTTGCACTTTAAAGATGGGCACGATGGCCGTTTCGCCGAAGGATATTATCTTTTCTTCGGCATCGCCCGTGCTCACGCTGGGCAGTGTGTTCTGTTCGTTTGCTGTTGGTTCAACGGGCAGAACGCTTGTCCTTTCAGTTTGCTGGTTGGCGGCTTGTGCCCTTTGCGGTGCGTTTTTGTTGGTTGCGGTGTCGCGTTTTATCGTTTCAGCCGCATTTCGCTCTTGCCTTTTAGGCCTTTTGGGCGTTGTTGCTGCAGGTTCGCTGACATCGTCGGGCTTGTAAATGTCGGGAACAACATCGGGAACGGCCGGTGTTGGCACGGGCGTTGGCTTATAAGGCACCACGATGCCGTTGTGGTATTTGTTCTTATAGTTAACAAATGCGCGGTAAATGCCCGTTGCGATGTCCTCCACACGTGCCTTGTCGTTGAGCAACCGCTCTTCGTCGGGGGTGGTGATAAAGCCCAACTCGATGAGACAACTGGGCATTGACGTTTCGCGTAGCACGAGGAAGCCAGCCTGATGCACACCCTTGTCGGGGCGGTTTGCCGCGGCGCATGTTTCGCGTTGCACCATCTTCGCCAAGTCAACGCTGTTGGCCATGTTGCGATCTTGCATAAACTCGAACATGATGTAGCTCTCGGAAGAGTTGGGATTAAAGCCCTGATAACTCTGCTTATAGTCTTTCTCGATGAGGATAACGGCGTTTTCGCGCTTGGCCACATCAAGGTTGTCGCCAGCACGGTGCATACCTAGCGTGTAGGTTTCCATGCCGTAGGCTTGCTTACCGCCGGGCAGGGCGTTGGTATGCACGGAGATGAAGAGGTCGGCCTTATGCTTGTTGGCGATGTCGGCGCGCTCTTTGAGGCCGATAAACACATCGGTGGTGCGGGTGTAAATCACCTTTACGTCTGGGCAATTGCGCTGAACGTTTCGCCCAAAGGCCAAAGCCACGCTGAGGTTGATGTTCTTTTCCTTGGAGAAAGCCCCCATTGCGCCTGCGTCTTTGCCGCCATGTCCGGGGTCGATAACCAACACAAACTTCTTGCTGGCCGCATTTGCGGCAAGCGAGAGTAGCAACAGGGCGAGGAATGCGGCAATTTTATTGTACATACGCGCGGAATTGAGGCCGTAAAATCGACATCATGCTACATCCGCGTGCATCCTGAACTGCCGACAAACGACTTTGTTAATGCAAAAATACGGAAAAAAGCCCGTATTCGCGCCCTTATCGCAGGGTTTTATCATTATTTAATTCAATTTCGACAGCAGCCTCGCCTGCGCAAGTGCCCATTGGTGGGTTTTGCTTAGCCACTTCCAGCCGCAACGAACGTATGCTGGGGAAGCGTGAAAAGAGGCTTTGTGCGATGCGATAGGCCACGTTTTCGAGCAGGCACGAGGGTTGTTGCATTTCTTTTTCTACAACGGCGTACACCTCGGCATAGTTTAACGTGTGGGCCACGTCATCGCTTTGCATGGCTTTTTCGATGGGATACTCGGCGCGAAGGGTGACAACATAGTCGTTTCCCACAGTGCGCTCTTGGGGCATTACGCCGTGAAAGGCGTGGAAATGCAGGTTGCGAAGATGAATGTAATGGGACATGATGAAAAGAAGCCTCACCCCCAACCCCTCTCCAAGGGGAGAGGGGAGTGATATGCTTTGTTATTTAAGTTGATAATTTGTAGAAGTTGCGAGGGAAGTTGGCGTTGTATGGCTGGCGTTACTAGGCCTGGCCGGTCTGATTAGGTCCGACAAGTCCGACAATGTCTGACAATTCTGACTGGTCCGACCAGGTCTGACAGGTCCGGCCAGTCCGACAAGTCTGACAATTTAGACAGTTCTTGCAAACCGATAAAAACGGAAACGCCCCACCCCGCAGTCCTCTGACTACGAAGTGGGGCAAGGAAATGCGTAAGTTATCCGCAGCGCGATGCGCCACAGTTTTTGCATATCAGGCACCCTTCTTGGTAAACGAGCGACTCTTGTCCGCACGAGGGACACTTCATTCCCGTTGCTTCGGTGCCATCGGTGATGTATTTCTTCAGTGCTCGCTCAACACCAATCTTCCATGTGTTGATGCTTTCACTCTTCAATTGCAACGACCCCACCAGCTTTATCACGTGGTCGATGGGCATGCGATAACGCAACACGCCCGAGATGAGCTTGGCATAGTTCCAGTATTCGGGGTTGAACTTTTCGCTCAAGCCCTCGACGGTGGTTTTATATCCGCGCTTGTTCTCAAACTGGAAGTCGTAACGGCTGCGGCCATCTGGGCCAACATTCTTGATGATTTTGCCCTTCGTAACCGACTTAGGCAGGGCAATGCCCTCTTCATCGTCTTGCAAACCCGTGAATATCTCGTAGGGATAGCCGTTGAGCAATCCCACGAAAGCCACCCATTTCTCCTTGTTGTTCTGGAAACGAACCACGTCGCACACCAGCTCTTTGGGCCTAACCTCGGTCACTTCGGGCTGCTTGCAAGGCACAAGGGGTTGTTCTTCGGCTTTCTCTTCCTTCTTCTTGTCTTTCTTCGACACAGAAATCATCACGCCCGAACGGCTTCCATCGCGATAGATTGTGCAGCCTTTGCAGCCCGAACGCCACGCCTCAACGTACAAACGGTTGACAAGAGCCTCGTCGACATCGTTTGGAAGGTTAACAGTAACGCTGATAGAGTGGTCCACCCACTTTTGTATTGCGCCCTGCATCTTCACCTTCATCAGCCAATCCACATCGTTGGCCGTGGCCTTATAATAAGGAGATTGTGCCACGATGGCGTCTATCTCTTCTTGTGTATATCGCTTGTCGGTGTCGTATCCGTTGGCCTTCATCCAGTCCATAAACTTCTTATGGTAGACGACGTACTCTTCAAAGCTGTCGCCAACCTCGTCTACAAAGTCTACATGCACATCGGTATCGTTGGGATTTACCTTTCGGCGGCGTTTATACACGGGCATGAACACCGGCTCGATGCCGCTCGTGGTTTGCGTCATCAAGCTTGTAGTTCCCGTTGGCGCGATGGTAAGGCAGGCGATGTTGCGGCGACCGTGAGCCACCATGTCGTTATAAAGCGACTCATCGGCCTCTTTAAGGCGCAAGATGAAGGGATTTTGGGCTTCGCGCTTGGCATCGAATATCTCGAAAGCTCCGCGTTCCTTGGCCATTACCACCGAAGAGCGGTAGGCTGCCAATGCCAAACGCTTGTGAACACTGACGCTGAGGTTGGTGGCTTCTTCCGTTCCGTAGCGCAAACCCAATGCGGCAATCATGTCGCCCTCGGCAGTTATGCCCACACCGGTGCGGCGACCCATGCTGCTTTTGCGCTTAATCTTCTCCCAAAGGTGGTATTCGGCACCCTTAACCTCATCGCTCTGTGGGTCTTCCTTGATTTTTTGCATGATGAGATCAATCTTTTCCAGTTCCAAGTCCACGATGTCGTCCATTATTCGCTGTGCGATGGCCACGTGCTTGGTGAACTTGTCGAAGTCGAAATAAGCCTCTTTGGTGAACGGATTGACCACGTAACTGAAGAGATTTACGCAAAGCAGGCGGCAGCTGTCGTAGGGACAGAGGGGAATTTCGCCGCAAGGGTTGGTGCTAACCGTGCGGAAACCCAGGTCTGCATAACAGTCGGGGATGCTCTCTCGCAATATTGTGTCCCAGAAAAGCACGCCCGGTTCTGCGCTTTGCCATGCGTTGTGCACGATTTTCTCCCACAAAGCCTTGGCCGAAATCTCTTTTTTCACCTCGGGATTGTCGCCCTCGATGGGGAATTGCTGCACGTATGGTTTGTCTTTTACGGCGGCTTGCATAAACTCGTCGTCGATTTTCACCGACACGTTTGCGCCCGTCACCTTGCCTTCCGTCATCTTCGCGTCGATGAAAGCCTCGCTGTCGGGGTGCTTAATGCTAACGGAAAGCATCAGTGCGCCACGCCTTCCATCTTGCGCAACCTCGCGAGTGGAGTTGCTATAACGCTCCATAAACGGCACAAGCCCTGTGGAAGTGAGAGCCGAATTGTTGACAGGCGAGCCCTTCGGACGTATATGCGAGAGGTCGTGTCCCACGCCTCCGCGGCGTTTCATCAGCTGAACCTGTTCTTCATCAATGCGCATGATGGCGCCATACGAGTCGGCATCGCCGTCAAGTCCCACCACAAAGCAGTTGCTAAGCGATGCCACCTGGTGGCTATTGCCGATGCCTGTCATCGGACTTCCTGCGGGAACGATGTAACGGAAATGGTCGAGTAGTTCGTAAATCTCTTGGGCGGAGAGCGGATTGGGGTACTTTCCCTCGATGCGCGCTATCTCATTAGCGATGCGCCAGTGCATGTCTTCGGGCGATTTTTCGTAAATGTTGCCGAAGCTGTCTTTCATCGCGTACTTGTTAACCCACACTCTGGCAGCCAGTTCGTCGCCGGCGAAATAGTCTAAAGCGGCCGCAAAGGCCTCTTCGTATGAATAAGTTTTTGTTTGTTCCATTACTAAAGCTCTATATTCTTGTGCAAAGCTACAAACATTTTTTGATATTATCAAATGTGTAATTCGCAATTTTCAGAAAAGTAAACCAGTGGTTCACAAACATTCTCTATTTGTGGAGATTATGAACCACTTTTAATTGACCGAAAACAAACGTTAACTTCTGTACATATAGATTTGCATTACAAGTTAAAAACTCGCCACTGCTATCATTTTCTACGTAAATAACTGACTTAAAGCAGCATATATAATTCTCAGCAATATTCAATTAGTCACAAAGTAACGACAAAATGCGAACAAAACGGCTCAAAAAGCAAAACAATTGTGTTCAAAACAGCAACACAAAAAGCGCGCATACAGAACGACAGTTTGCTAAAACGGAAAACTTTTGCAAGCGATTAGTTGTTGAAGTTCACTTTTTTGCACAACAAGTGAGCAGTAATTATGAGGAGAACACATGCCTTTGGGTAGTGCATGAACCATCTTGTTTGTAAAGAGAATGATGCTGTTTAATAGCTATTTGTAACAAAACATCAAAATGAAATTATGGCATAGATTGTCGATACGCCTCAGTTCATGATAGATTGACTTATCATTCTAAATATTAAGTTGTTTTATTTGGTTTCTGCCACAAAATCATTAACTTTGCAATTACAGAATATTTGGTAACAACTATGGCAACAACAGACCTACAAGTACAACAAAACGACATTATTCGCCGTGCACTCGAAATAAAAGATGCAGACACTCTTGCAAAGATAAAGAGCCTTATCATGCAAGACACGCACACTAATGCGGATGCCGAAGCGATGAGTAAGTCCGAAATTCTCGCAGGAATAGAAGAAGCTTTTCATGTAGCGAAACAAGCGAGAGAGAGGAAAATAAAGGGCCAACCCGTTGAAGAATTTCTTCATGAGCTGTAAAATTGTGGTATTTGACCCGTTCAAACGCTAAGCGAAACGTCTTGCCAAGCGCTACAAATCATTAAAAGATGATATAGCAGTGCTTATTGGTGAGCTGCACGCAAACCCAACATTGGGAGTTGATCTTGGTGAAGGGTTTAGAAAAATACGAATTGCCATCAAATCTAAATCAGCAGGAAAGCGAGGGAGAGCGCGAGTAATAACGTTTTCGATTTTGCTTTCCACGGATGAAAATGAAATTGGACTGCTATATATCTATGACAAATCAGACCGTGAAAGCATATCAGACAAGGAACTTAAAGCACTGAAGAAGAAATGTGGCTTGTAACAAAATGGAAGACAGCATGAAGATAGGAAGCAGTGAAAGCAGCATGTGCTGCGGCTGTCGCATAAAATAACCGCCCAATAAGCATACCATACCGACGTTAGGCTTGCAACAATATCTAAGGGGAAAAGCATTCTAACCAATAAAATATATTGAGTGTAATCGTTAAGCCAGGCGAGTAATGCTAAGTTCGCCTGGCTTAACGATATATTTGCGTGCGAATAGGATTGAAGGTTAGCGCACTATTCGCGAAAAGCTGTAGGCGATGTGCCCAGATGTTTCTGCACAAACCGACTGAAATAGGCAGGCGAGGAGAACTCGAAGAGGTCGGCTATCTGGGTAAAAGACATATCGCGTTCTTGAAGCAATCGGCGAAGATGTATGGTGGTAAAGCGAGTTATCCAATAATTGGCTGCGCGCCCGCTAACGCTTTTGCAAACTTCGGACAGATATTTGGGCGTAACAAACAGCTTGTCGGCATAATAACCCAAGTCGCGCCGCTTAACATATTCGCCCTTTTCGAGCATTTGCATGAAGCGAGCCATAAGGTCGGTATCTTGAAACGAGATGTTGGCCAGCCCGTTTTGTGCGGTGTGGATGTCGAAGAAGTCGAGAAACATCATCTGTGTGGCGCAAATCATCACGTCTTCTTGAAAGGCGTTCGCCTCGTCTGCAAGCCTTTGCTCAATCTGCTCAAGGTCATTACACAGCCTTTCAAAACGATGCGCATCCATTTTCATCACAGGACAGTTATAAAGCGCTAAGCTTCCGCGAATGCCGTAGTTGCTGCGTGGCGTGCAAAGTTCCAAGAAACTGGGCTTTACACATACACACATGCAGGCAAAGTCGGCAGAAGGACGCGCGCTTTCCACCAACTGTTGCAGCACGATAATCATTGCTTCGCCTTCGTTTAGTGCAAAAGGCTGCCCATTAAACACAAAGTCTAGCCTGCCACGCGTGCATACCACGTGTGCCACATAGGCTTCATCCCTACCCGTTTTCAACCAGTCGAAGTGATGTTCCACGAGAATGTTGCTTTTGTCGAATGCCATAATGATTGCTTAGCTTATTTTGTTCGTGAGTTATCAAGTTACAAAGCTTGGGGCTTTCCACATACAATCCCGAACCGAAACCTGCGGGTCTGCCAACGTAAGGAAAGCAAGAGAGGGGGTAAAAACCGATGAACCCATAAACCAGACGACTCAACAACTCCACTTTTATCTTCGCAAAGATAACAATTACAATCAAGACGACAAAACGCAAAAGCGATAAAAAGCCTTAATGATATGGTTTACCCCCCCTTTACCCTTGATGCACCCGATAATGAAGCCACACGCAGCCAGCCGAAAGCCGCTCAACATCGAGCAATTCTAGCGTTTGTCGTGGCAGCAAGTCAATGTTTTCGTCCCTACAATCAATGATGCTGGGTGCGCCCTGCCGCCCATCAAGGGATGGACTTACCACGATGCTTAGTTCGTTTACCAATCCCCTGTTGAAGAAACTGCCGTTGGTGATGCCGCCTCCCTGCAGGGATATGCGGCGTATGCCGAAGTCGTGATGCAAGGTTTGCATGGCAAGGGCGATGTCGGTGCCGTCTTTTCCTGCGAAGACATAACTAATCTGCATGTCCTCGAGATACTCCAAGTAGTCGGTACTAACGTGTTCGCCCAGCACAACAACGATGTTATCGCCCCGCAAATGGTTATGAGTGAAGCGTACATCGCCATCTGGAACAAGGGCAATCATCAACCGCTGGCTGCTGCATTCGCCCACGAAGGTGTGCAATTGGTCGGGGAAAGCCACGTGACAGGCACATCCGTCGAACCTTTCGGGAAAGAATTGTTTCACCGTATTGGTGCCAAACAGCCACGCATCTGTTTCCAATCGTTGGCCAATGGCACGATATTGCGCCATTATTTCTGCCGAGTCGTAACCTTCGTAAGGCGCAGTCCATCGGCTGTTGTCCACCTTTCCGTCTACGGGAGCCATGATGTGGCAAATAATCTGTGGTATCATTTTGTGTTTATAATTAGTGAAATTCGGGCTACTGCTTGACAACTTTCTTACCATTCACGATGTTCAGACCCCGTTGCAGCGTGTTTTGGCGCACGCCTTCCATATTATATATGGTGTCGTTCTTCGCTTCGCTCGTCATATTTTGCCTTATGCCCGTTGTTCCCAGTTGCTTTTGCCAAAACCGCAAGGCATCATTGAGCCAACCATCGGCCACTGTTCCCTGCCCTAAGCCAAAGCCGTGGGGCAAGCCTTGATAGGCATGAAACTCGGTATCGACGCCCATCGAGGAGAGCTTTTGCAGCCTATCACGCATCGTTTGCCACGAAGCGATGCCATCAGAAGTACCCACACAGGCGTAAGTGGGTGCATCGGCCGATGATGTTGCCGCATAACCCGTGTATTGCATCACCACAGCAGCCGCGCTAGGAATGTCGGTTCGCCCTGTCAGCTGTCGCAAGTTGTCGGCATTTCCCAAAGCGGCAGCCATGCGCGCACCAGCACTTCCTCCCCAAAGCGAATAGCCATCGGGGCGCACTTCCAGCTCTGCGGCGTGATCTTCTATGAACATGATGGCGCGTGCAAGGTCTTCCAGTACCGTTTGTGCGCCGGGACGATAAACCAAGGCGAAAGCGTTGTAACCTTGTTTAGCCAATTCCAGTGCATGCGGATAGCTGTCGTGCATCGCGCCTACGTAGGCAAAGCCACCGCCAGCGTTGCAGATGGCGAAGGGAGCGTTGGGCTTTCCGCGGAAGAAGAACAGCCCCGTGTTTCGTTTTCGGGGGTCTTGTGCCTTTTCCTCTTCGGTATATATGTCGTAAAAGATGCGCTCCCCCATGCTGACATGCCGCTTCATGTAGTTGCAAACCTCAACCGTCTTGTCGGCATTGATGTGGCTATACCATGTAAGTTGCAGCTGTTCGAGCGTTTCGCCGCTCCAATATCCGCGGTCAACGGGGAATATCAATCGGCCGAAAGGCACGAAAGCAGGGTCGGCCATCACGTCTTCGATGCGTGTGTTTCGCGCAAAATCAGCCAAGTTTCTCGCTCCATTCTTAGCCGTTGCGCCAGTTCTTTCTGTGCATGCAGCGCAGCAAAGCATCGATGCCGCCAACAACATGCAAGTGGTTATGGGCTTTTTCATTTTCGTTCTTGTATTTGTTTCGCAAGCAAAGGTAGGCAGAAAAAGCGAAGAGGGCCTTACACAAATGTCGGCTTTGCATGCGCTTTTCGGAGAATATAAAGAATAGAGGAGAGATTGGTAGTGCCCTTTGTGCGATCTAGCAGATACAATAAATGAAATTGTTAAGAAAAGGTTGCATAGAAAATGGGAAGCCAAAGGAATGACTCTCCTTTGATTTCCCATAGCTTAATACGCTAAAATTACCTTACGGAATGATGAGCTGTTCGATGATTTGTGATAAAAAATCGGACATTAATGCTATAAACATAACCAAGCTGACCCCATATCTCAACAGGATTTTGATGAAATCTAATGTTAGTCGCAGCTTTTCTAACCGCAAACTTTCCATTTCAAACTCTGTCATACCTTTGTTAGGCTCAGCGTTCTTCTGTAAAACCCGCTCATAAGAGAACTTAATCACGAGTGAAACAAATCTTTTTTTCATATAGAAAAAATTTTGTTCATACTCCCGTGATTCGGAGATTCTTGGAAAATATGAGGATTAATAAATATATATTAGCACCTACCCATAGGAAGATTTGCTAACTATCAAGTGCAAAGATACATATTTTTCTGATAACCCTCAAGAACTTTACGAACAAATACTTATATTATTCATTCTCTTTGTAATTAATTATTTAGAGCCATAAATGTCTCTGTAAAGAACTATATGTTAGCAAAAACACAACATCATTGAGTATTATAGAAGAGCCCGAGTTTTCTAACGCCGCATATCTAGTCCGTTCTTTTTCAGCCATTTGGCAAACAAGTCGGCAAGCACTTGGTTGTTTAGGTCTTGCATAAGGAAATGGTGTTACCGCGAATGCCGAGCTTGGGCAGCTCTACAAGTGTGGCATGGCCACCGTGTTGATTGAACAATAATAATGGGGTAACTACTACCCCCTCCTTACTCCTTACTACTCCCTCCTTACTCCTTTCTACCAATCATTTTAACACCTGCTGCACCCACTCTCCCAGTTCCTTGTCGTTCATGCGGTTTACGCGTGTGGCAGGTTTCCACGTCACCTCATACCCGATAGACTTATGCAAGTGTTTGTCGGTTTCTCCCGGCCCACTACTGGCAGACGTAAAGAAAGGGATGATGGTTTTGCCCTTGAAGTCTTGCGTTTCGAGAAAAGTGTTGATGATGTTAGGGGCGATGTACCACCAAATGGGGAAACCCACAAACACCACATCATACTGTTGCAACCCTTTAACCCCTTCGGCGATGGCAGGACGGCTGTCGGGATTGGTTTTCATTTCGCGGTTAACGCGCGAATTATCATTGCGCCAATCCACATCGGCATCCGCATAAGGTTGCGCGGCGCGTATTTCGAAGAGGTCGGCATTAGCAGCCGCCGCAATTTTCTCGGCATAACGCTTCGTCGTTCCCGAATAAGAGAAATAGGCAACCAGCACTTTATGCGCTTTGTTATCGGCTGCTGGAGCCACATTTTGTTTCGCATTGCTTTTGCAACCCGCAAAAACCAGCATGGCTGCAATCATTGTCATTACTTTATTCATGTCGTATCACTTATTGATTATATTGTTCAACCCCCAGTTCGTTGTAACTGATGTTGCAAAGTTACGCCATTTTTCATTGTTGGTTGTTACACAAAAGTCGGTTGTTGATGCTTATTTTGCGGAGCATGCATGCGAAATGTTGCTTGTACTTCGCACCACTACAACATGTGAAGGCAGTAAAGGCAAGCAGTTCTTTCAATGCTGTTATCTAAAAATTGCCCTTGTGCATGCTGTTCGCAGAAAATTCTCGTCCCAGGAGATGATGATGTTCGACTTGGCACAAGGCCAGAAAAGTAAACTTTTCGGAATACCTTTTAACATTATGGCTGCCCTCGCACGCCACGATTTGCCCATCGGGCGCAAATAATTCACTCTCGCATGGGGTTGTTGTAGGGAAGTAAGGAACAAGAAGAGGCGTCTGGCACGGCATTTTGCCGCTTTTAGCCCCTCTTTTGGCATAAACACGTGCAAAGTGCCGCATTTAGCAATGCTTTTTGCATGAAAAAGCATTGCTTTTAGATAGACTTTGCAGTGCTAACTCATGCAGTTTGCCGTGCTAAGTGATGCACTTTGCAGAGTGATGAACAAAAATGGCCTTGTTATTGGCGGGCAAAGGAATGCTGAATGCTATGAATTAGGTGGAAAAGTAGGCAAAAACACTGGCCCCAAAACACACAACGGAAACAATCTAGCGAAGCTAAACGATGCAAAATGCACCATTTTATGCTCATCGTTTAATCAAAAGCCATTCGAAAAACAAGGAAATGCATGCATTTTACAGGTTTAAAGGCCCTGAAAAATGCTAGAATTGCGCGTTGAGAAACGCTGTTTTGTAAATATATAAGAACAAGTTAACATATCAATGAATTGGATTTGTAAAGCCATAGCAGCATGCCTTGCCAACAAGGCGCACTCCTTTTCATCCGCCCGGCTACTTGGCAACAAAACGTTTGGTGCATGCTGTTCTTATAAGGCTGTTTTACAAAACCATTTCGCTTCACTACAACTAGCCAAATCGTTAACCTGCCAGCTCGCCAACCCATTAGATTGTCAACCCGTCAACGAGCCTGTTCATTAACGAAGAAATTGCGCCGCAACAACAAGAATAAGCTTTTATACGCCAGTTCGGGATAAGGAGCAACTCCTTTTGCACATTGATTTATCGT